>JAGQYU010000044.1:3735-7658 GCA_020435885.1 Flavobacteriaceae bacterium | reverse complement strand
GCGGATAAAAATCTTTTAGTATTAAAAGGTGCAATTCCGGGGCACAAAAACTCTTACATAACTATCCATAAGTAATGAAAGTAGAAGTAGTAGATATCAACGGGAAAAAGACTGGAAGAAAAGTTGAACTTTCAGATGCTATTTTTGCGATAGAGCCAAATAACCATGCCATCTATTTAGATGTTAAGCAATATTTGGCAAATCAAAGGCAAGGTACTCATAAAGCTAAAGAAAGAGCAGAAATAGCAGGTAGTACTAGAAAATTGAAAAAGCAGAAAGGTACAGGTACAGCACGTGCCGGTAGTATTAAATCTCCTGTATTTAAAGGAGGTGGTAGAGTTTTTGGTCCAAGACCTAGAAACTATGGTTTTAAACTTAACAAAAACCTTAAGAAATTAGCACGCCAATCAGCACTTTCAATCAAGGCAAAAGAAGAAGATATTATGGTAATTGAGAACTTCAATTTTGAAGCTCCAAAGACTAAGAATTTTACCAGTATTTTAAAGGCTTTAGACCTTGAAAATAAAAAATCTTTATTTGTATTGGACGCTTCGAATAAAAATGTATATTTGTCGTCACGCAATTTAAAAAGCGCTAACGTTGTAAATAGCTCAAAATTAAACACTTACAATGTTATGAATGCAAATAAAATAGTGCTATCAGAAGCGTGTTTAGAAGAAATTGAGTCTAATTTTAGCAAATAATAGTTATGAGTGTATTGATTAAACCTATTATTACGGAAAAAGCAACCGACCAAAGCGAGCTACATAATCGTTATGCTTTTGTGGTTGAAGGAGATGCTAATAAGATAGAAATTAGACAAGCTGTTGAACAAGCGTATGGCGTATCTGTAAATAGTGTAAAAACTATGAACTATCCGGTAAAACGTACAACTAAGTATACCAAAAAAGGATTGGTTACCGGTAAGAAATCAGGATTCAAAAAGGCCATAGTTCAATTAGCTGAAGGAGAGAATATTGATTTTTATAGCAATATATAAGACGAATAAGAGATGTCATTAAGAAAATTAAAACCAATAACACCAGGTCAGCGTTTTAGAGTAGTAAACAACTTTGAAGAAGTTACTGCTGATAAGCCAGAGAAGAGTTTAATAGCTTCCAAGAAAAGATCTGGGGGAAGAAACGGTACAGGTAAAATGACCATGAGATACATGGGTGGTGGTCATAAAAAGAGATATCGTATTATCGATTTCAAAAGAAATAAAGATGGAGTACCTGCTACTGTAAAAACAATTGAGTATGATCCTAACAGATCAGCATTTATAGCATTGTTAAACTATGCTGATGGTGAAAAAAGATACATCATTGCTCAAGGTGGGTTAAAAGTTGGTCAAACTGTACTATCAGGAGAAAAAATTGCTCCAGAAGTTGGTAACACACTTCCTTTGAGTGATATTCCACTAGGTACAGTAATATCTTGTATAGAGTTGCGCCCAGGACAAGGAGCTGTTATGGCCCGTGGTGCTGGTTCTTTTGCTCAATTAATGGCAAAAGAGGGTAAATATGCAACCGTTAAGTTACCTTCAGGTGAAACCAGAATGATTTTACTGACTTGTAAAGCAACCATAGGTGCTGTTTCAAATTCAGATCATCAATTAATGGTTTCCGGTAAAGCTGGTAGAAACAGATGGTTAGGTAGAAGACCTCGTACTAGAGCTGTAGTTATGAACCCAGTAGATCATCCAATGGGTGGTGGTGAAGGTAGAGCATCTGGAGGACATCCAAGATCTAGAAATGGTATTCCTGCTAAAGGTTATAAGACCCGCTCTAAGACTAAAGCAAGTAATAAGTATATTATAGAACGTAGAAAAAAATAAGTAGAGAAGTATGGCACGTTCATTAAAAAAAGGACCTTATGTTTTCCATGCGTTGGAGAAAAAAGTTCAAGCAAATATAGAATCTGGAAAGAAGACTGTTATTAAAACTTGGTCTAGAGCATCAATGATCACTCCAGATTTTGTAGGTCAAACTATTGGTGTACACAATGGTCGTCAATTTGTACCTGTGTATATTACTGAAAACATGGTAGGTCATAAATTAGGAGAGTTTTCACCAACACGTTCGTTTAGAGGACATGCTGGTGCAAAAAATAAAGGAAAAAAATAAGTAGGAAATCATGGGAGTTCGAAAAAAATTAAGAGCAGAACAGATTAAAGAAGAGCGCAAGAATAAGGCTTTTGCTAAGCTTAACGGCTGTCCTACATCGCCTAGAAAAATGCGTTTAGTAGCAGATTTGGTTAGAGGTGTTGAAGTTGAAAAAGCATTGGCAATATTAAAATTCAGCCCAAAAGAAGCTGCGCGCAATCTAGAGAAGCTAACATTGTCTGCAATTGCGAATTGGCAAGCTAAGAATGAAGATGCCAGTATTGAAGATGCAGGTTTGTTCATCAAAGAAATTTATGTAGACAGTGCTTCTGTATTGAAAAGATTAAGACCTGCACCACAAGGGCGTGCTCATAGAATTAGAAAACGTTCTAATCATGTTACGTTAGTGTTAGGTGAAAAAAATAATGTAAGCAATTCGTAAATAGTTATGGGACAAAAGACAAATCCAATAGGAAATCGTTTAGGAATTATCAGAGGATGGGAATCTAACTGGTATGGTGGAAAGAACTATGGCGATAAAATTGCAGAAGATGATAAAATAAGAAAGTATGTACATACTAGATTATCTAAAGCAAGTGTTTCTAGAGTAATTATTGAGCGTACACTTAAACTTGTAACCGTTACTATCACTACAGCTCGTCCAGGTATCATTATTGGTAAAGGAGGCCAAGAGGTAGACAAGTTAAAAGAAGAGCTTAAAAAGATTACCGGAAAAGAAGTACAGATCAATATTTTTGAAATTAAACGTCCTGAGCTTGATGCGTTTTTGGTAGCCTCTAGCATTGCTCGTCAAATTGAAAGCAGAATTTCATACAGAAGAGCAATTAAAATGGCTATTGCAGCTACTATGCGTATGAATGCAGAAGGTATTAAAGTACAGATTTCTGGTCGTTTAAATGGTGCTGAAATGGCTCGTTCAGAGTCTTATAAAGAAGGAAGAATCCCTCTATCTACTTTCAGAGCTGATATTGATTACTCGCTTGTTGAAGCCCATACAACTTATGGTAGAATAGGTATTAAAGTATGGATTATGAAAGGTGAGGTTTATGGTAAAAGAGAGCTTTCTCCACTTGTAGGTTTATCTAAAAAACAAGGAGGAAAAACAGCAGCAGGTAAAGGTTCAAAAAAACCTCAAAGAAGAAAATAATTTTTTAAAGAATTAGAAAATGTTACAACCTAAGAGAGTTAAATATCGTAAAGTACAGAAAGGCAAAGGTAATTTGGGCGGTAACGCCAATAGAGGTCACAGACTTTCAAACGGTGTTTTTGGAATAAAAGCTCTTGAGCAAGATTTACTAACTTCTCGTCAGATAGAAGCTGCCCGTGTTGCCGCTACTCGTTATATGAAAAGACAAGGAAGTTTGTGGATTAAAATATTTCCGGATAAGCCAATAACTAAAAAGCCATTAGAAGTACGTATGGGTAAAGGTAAAGGTGCTCCTGAGTACTTTGTAGCTGTTGTAAAACCAGGTAGAATCTTATTTGAAATTGGTGGTGTGCCATTAGATGTTGCTAAAGAAGCACTTAGATTGGCTGCTCAGAAATTACCTGTTAAGACTAAGTTTATAGTAGCAAGAGATTACGATCATAACGCTTAAAAGATACGAAGATGAAACAATCAGAAATTAAAGAATTATCTGTAGCAGAATTGCAAGAGAAATTATCAGCGTTAAAGAAGAACTATACAGATCTTAAAATGGCACATGCAATATCTCCATTAGAAAATCCTATTCAGTTGAGAGATATCAGAAAAACAGTAGCCAGACTTGCTACAGAATTAACTAAAAGAGAATTACA
>JAGQYU010000044.1:0-3608 GCA_020435885.1 Flavobacteriaceae bacterium | reverse complement strand
CGAGTAAAACACCCCCTTTATGGAAAATTCGTGTTAAAGACAAAAAAATATGTTGCACACGATGAGAAAAACGATTGCAATATTGGTGATACAGTAAAAATAATGGAAACACGTCCATTAAGTAAAACCAAACGTTGGAGATTAGTAGAAATCTTAGAAAGAGCTAAATAGTTATGTTACAACAAGAATCAAGATTAAAAGTTGCCGACAATACAGGAGCTAAAGAAGTATTACTTATACGCGTACTTGGTGGAACCAAAAGACGCTATGCTTCAGTTGGAGATAAAATTGTAGTGAGTGTTAAAGACGCTACACCAAACGGTACTGTAAAAAAAGGACAAGTTTCTAGAGCTGTTGTAGTGCGTACTAAAAAAGAAGTACGTAGAAAAGATGGCTCTTATATCAGATTTGACGATAATGCATGTGTATTATTGAATCCGGCTGAGGAAATGAGAGGAACACGTGTTTTTGGACCAGTTGCCAGAGAACTTCGTGAAAAACAATTCATGAAAATTGTATCATTAGCACCTGAAGTGCTTTAATAAATTTTAAGAATTATGGCAAAGATGAAAATTAAAACAGGTGATACAGTTAGAGTTATAACTGGTGAAGATAAAGGTTCGGAAGGTAAAGTTGTTAAAATTCTTACTGATAAGAACAAGGCAATTGTAGAAGGTGTAAATATGGTTTCTAAGCATACTAAACCTAGTGCAAAGAACCCTCAAGGTGGTATTTCAAAATTTGAAGCACCTATTCATATATCTAACTTAATGTTAGTAGAAAAAGGTGAAACTACCAGAGTAGGTTACAGAATGGAAGGTGATAAAAAAGTTAGGTTTTCAAAAAAATCTAAAGAAATTATTTAGTTATGGCATACGTACCAAGACTTAAACAAGACTATGAAAGCAGAATAAAGTCTGCTTTGACCGAAGAGTTCGGTTATAAAAATATAATGCAAGTACCTAAATTACAGAAAATTGTAATCAGTAAAGGTGTAGGAACAGCAGTATCTGATAAGAAACAAATTGACTACGCACTTGATGAATTAACTAAGATATCAGGGCAAAAAGCAGTTTCTACCATATCTAAAAAAGACGTAGCTACATTTAAGCTCCGTAAAGGAATGCCAATTGGAGCTAAAGTTACATTGCGTGGTAACAAGATGTATGAGTTCTTAGACAGATTGGTTACAGCCTCTTTACCAAGGGTAAGAGACTTTAGAGGTGTTAAACCAAATGGTTTTGATGGAAGAGGAAACTACAATTTAGGTATTACTGAGCAAATTATTTTCCCTGAGATCGATATTGACAAAGTAAACAAGATCAGTGGTATGGATATCACTTTTGTTACTTCTGCTAATACAGACAAAGAGGCAAAATCATTATTGAACGAATTAGGTTTACCATTTAAAAAGAATTAAGAGATGGCAAAAGAATCAATGAAAGCCCGTGAGGTAAAAAGAGCAAAATTGGTTGCTAAATATGCTGAAAAAAGAAAGGCTTTAAAAGAAGCCGGAGATTATGAGGCACTTCAAAAGCTACCAAAAAATGCTTCACCGGTTCGTATGCACAATCGTTGTAAGTTAACAGGAAGACCAAAAGGCTATATGCGTGTTTTTGGTATAAACCGTGTTACTTTCCGTGAAATGGCAAATCAAGGCCTAATACCTGGTGTTAAAAAAGCCAGCTGGTAAAAAGAGTATAATTGGTTTTAGGTTTAACCAAAAGTTAAAAACCGGAACCGCAAATTGAATATATATGTATACAGATCCTATTGCAGATTATTTGACAAGAATAAGAAATGCATCAAAAGCAGGGCACAGAGTAGTAGAAATACCTGCTTCTAACTTAAAAAAAGAAATAACCAAGATATTGTTTGATCAAGGTTATATTTTAAGTTACAAATTTGAGGATAACAAAGTACAAGGTACTATTAAAATTGCTTTAAAGTATGATCCGTCAACTAAGCAATCTGTTATCAGAAAAATTGAAAGAGTAAGTAAACCAGGTTTACGTAAGTACGCAAGTTCAAAAGATCTTCCTAGAGTTTTAAATGGTCTTGGTATTGCAATTGTGTCAACTTCTCACGGAGTAATGACAGGCAAGCAAGCTAAGAAAGACAATGTAGGTGGAGAAGTTTTATGTTACGTTTATTAAAAAAGAGTAAGAGATGTCAAGAATAGGAAAAGCTCCCATTTCAATACCAGAAGGAGTAACAGTAAATTTAAACGATGGCGTTATTACTGTTAAAGGTAAATTAGGAGAATTATCTCAAGAGATAAAAGATGTTAACGTAAAAGTTGAAGATAACGAAGTTGTAGTTGAGCGTCCGTCTGAAAGCAAAGATCATAAATCAAAGCATGGTCTTTACAGAGCGCTTATCAACCACATGGTTGAAGGTGTGTCTAAAGGGTTTACAACTGAACTAGAATTAGTAGGAGTTGGTTACAGAGCTAGCCACCAAGGTCAAAAATTAGATATGGCTTTAGGATTTTCACATAATATAGTTATGGATTTAGCTCCTGAAGTTAAGTTAGAGACTGTTTCAGAAAAAGGTAAGAATCCTATTATCAAGTTAACTTCACATGATAAGCAATTATTAGGTCAGGTTGCAGCAAAGATCAGATCTTTCCGTAAGCCGGAGCCTTATAAAGGAAAAGGAGTTAAGTTTGTTGGAGAAGAATTAAGAAGAAAAGCAGGTAAATCTGCATAATAAATAAAATATTATGGCATTATCAAAGCTTGAAAGAAGACAAAGAATTAAGAACAGGATCAGAAAAATAGTTTCTGGAACTGCTCAACAGCCAAGACTTTCTGTTTTTAGAAGTAATAAAGAAATAAGCGTTCAGCTTATAGATGATATTACCGGAACTACTTTAGCATCAGCCTCATCAAGAGATAAAGGCATCGAATCTAAAGGAACTAAAATAGAAATTGCAGCATTAGTAGGAAAAGCCATTGCAGCAAAAGCTACAAAAGCAGGTATTGAAGATGTTGCTTTTGATAGAAATGGTTATTTATATCACGGAAGAGTTAAAGCTCTAGCTGACGGAGCAAGAGAAGCTGGATTAAAATTTTAAAAGATTATGTATCAAAAATACGGAAACGTTGAAAGAGTAAAACCAAGCGGTTTAGAATTAAAAGATCATTTGGTTGGTGTTCAAAGAGTTACTAAAGTAACAAAAGGTGGTAGAGCATTTGGCTTCTCTGCAATTGTTGTGGTTGGTAACGAAAATGGAGTAGTAGGTCATGGTCTTGGTAAATCTAAAGATGTTGCTTCAGCTATAGCAAAAGCAATTGAAGACGCTAAGAAAAACTTAATAAGAATTCCAATTATGAACCATACATTACCTCATGAACAAAAAGGTAAATATGGTGGTGCTAAGGTATTTTTGAAGCCTGCTTCACACGGTACCGGGGTTATTGCTGGTGGTGCTGTACGTGCAGTATTGGAATCAGTTGGAGTTCATGATGTATTATCTAAGTCTCAAGGTTCTTCTAACCCTCACAATGTTGTAAAAGCAACTTTTGATGCTTTAATGCAGTTGAGAGATGCAAATACCATTGCACAACAAAGAGGAATCTCTTTAGAAAAAGTATTTAACGGAT
>JAGQYU010000290.1 GCA_020435885.1 Flavobacteriaceae bacterium | reverse complement strand
TGCACTTTTTTCAGAAATACATTTACCAAAAATTAAACAAACAAATCATGAAAAATCTTAGTAAACTATTCATCGTTCTACTAACCTTACAAACCTTAACTATTTTTGCCAACAACCTTGAAAATCCAAAAAAGAATACTATCAAAGTAGCGCTGTTGCTCGATACAAGTAATTCTATGGACGGATTAATAAACCAAGCTAAAACACAGCTTTGGGAAATCGTCAATCAGCTTTCCTACGCCAAATGCGAAAATGAAAACCCCGACCTTCAAATCGCATTGTATGAATATGGTAATGATAATCTTTCTTCAAGAGAAGGTTACATAAGACAAGTGATAGGCTTTAGTTCTGACCTTGATGAGATATCCGAAAAACTATTTGCTCTAACCACCAATGGCGGTAATGAGTTCTGTGGAGAAGTTATTCAAACTTCATTAAAGCAATTAGAGTGGGGCAACAATAAAAATGATCTAAAACTGATATTTATTGCCGGCAATGAGCCCTTTACGCAAGGAAAAATTAATTATGTTGATGCTTCAGCACAAGCCAACGAACAAGGCGTAACTATCAATACCATTTTTTGTGGTGATTATCAAACAGGTGTATATGGTAAATGGCAAGATGGCGCAAGATTAACCAATGGTGATTATATGGCCATAGACCATAATGAGGCCATTGTACACATTGCCTCTCCATATGATGATATCATTATTCAGCTGAATAATCAATTGAACGACACGTATATTTATTACGGAGCTCAAGGGTATACTAAAATGCAGTTACAGTCTACCCAAGACAAAAATGCCGCTGAACTGAATGAAGTGGTTGTAGTAAAAAGAGCTGTAAGCAAAAGTAATCGTGTGTATAAAAATGCTTCATGGGATTTGGTAGATGCTGAAGACGATAAAAACTTCAGTTATGAAAAATTAGATAAAAAAAGCCTACCGAAAGAATTACAAAGTAAATCAACTACAGAGCTAAAAAAATACGTTGCTGATAAAAGAAAAGAACGTACTGATATTCAAAAACGCATCAATGATCTTAACAAATTGCGAAACGAATATGTAGCCAATAAAAGAAAAGAAACTTCAAAGAGTGATTTGGAAAGTGCTATGATAAACGCTATTAAAAAACAGGCTAAAACAAAGAATTATGTTTGGTAAAGCCATTAAATCAATTTCAATTATCTCAGTGATATTGCTAGCAATACCACTGAGTTCTTGCAGAAAATCGATTAAACAATTTATTGCCGAAGACAAACCCATTAACGAAATTCCTCAATCAGAAAGAAACAATACATTAATGGCTCAACTACCTATAAAAATAGATAGTACCAATTATATAATTTTTCCTATTGGACAAGCTAAAAAAGATAGAGGCATTGATAAAATCTCTTACTCGAAAGGCAATTACTACGATTATTATTTAGATAATATTATATTTCAAAATATTAGTACAAACGAAACTCATCTGCTATCAAAAAGCAGCATAAAGATTGTTTCTTTTGAACAACTTAGGGATCATCAAAATAGAGCCGAAAAGTTAATGATCTATACTGTAATTGATGATCTCTCTAGCAATAATTCTAAAGAACCTCACACAGTCTTATATGTAGGATCTCTAGACGGCAAAATCTTTAAAAGAATGAGTCCCAAAGATCACCAATTACATAACTGGAAATATATATCTGAAGCCTCTAAAATATATTACCAAACACTAGAAGACACTGATGGTAATGGCGAATTTGATTCACAAGACAGACAACATCTCTATTCTTTATCAATTAAAGATTTTGTATCTACAGAATTACTGTTAAATGAATTGAAAGAAGCTTCTAATTTACAATGATTAACTATTTTTGTATCATAAATTTACAATGATGCAAAAATTTAATTTATATATAGAAAAGACGAATAACGATACTATCCTAAAATTTGTTGCTAATACTATCCTTACAGAAGGTAGTTTTGAATACAACAATATTGAAGAGGCTCAAAACTCAAAGTTAGTACAACAACTCTTTCACTTACCATTTGTAAAAAAAGTGTTTGTTACTGCCAATTTTATTGCTGTTGAACGCTATAATATTGTGGAATGGACAGATGTTCAGGATGAATTGAAACAGGTTATTGAAAATTATTTGAATCAGTATGGTGCTTTGTTCAATACTGAAGAGCAAACAAAAAAAATGCCTGTACAAATATATGCTGAGAGCACTCCCAACCCTAACGTGATGAAGTTTGTCACTAATAAATTACTTACCTCGCAACAAATCGAAGTTCTTTCTGTTGATGCGATAAAGGGCATTCCTTTAGCGGAAGAATTGTTCAACATGCCATTTATAAATGAGTTATTTATTTCAGATAATTATATCTCCATCACTAAAACAAAAGATATTGAATGGTTTGAAATTACCAATGAACTCAGAAGTTTTTTAAAGACCTATTTAGAAAGTAGCCGTCCAATTGTTACTGAGGCTTACACTCCGCCAAAACATACTTCTGTTGAAGCAAAAACTATCAATACAGATGCTTTAGATGAAGTTTCCAAAGAAATTGTTGCCATTTTAGACGAGTACATAAAACCTGCCGTAACCTCAGATGGAGGAAACATTATGTTCCAATCCTATGATACTGAAACTAAAACTGTTAACGTAATTTTACAAGGTGCTTGCAGCGGTTGTCCTTCATCAACTATCACGTTGAAAAACGGTATCGAAGCCACATTAAAACAATTGCTTCCCAACAAAATTGAAGAAGTTATTGCTTTAAACGGCTAAATATTTTTGTATATTTACGAAAAACAAATTTTAAACTTAAAAACATAATAATTATGGCAGTAATGAAAGTTATTGAGGTAATGTCTAATTCAACTGATAGTTGGGAAGATGCTACCCGCAAAGCAATTAAACATGCAGCTAAAAGTGTAAAACACATTAAATCTGCATTTGTACAATCTCAAAGCGCAGTTGTAAACGATGATGATATTGTTGAATTTAGAGTAAATGTTAAGATTACTTTTGAAGTAAAATAATAATTACCAACAACAAAATATATGTAAGCG
>JAGQYU010000289.1 GCA_020435885.1 Flavobacteriaceae bacterium | reverse complement strand
ACCCAGTTTTGAGAATTCTGAAACCCTGATGGGTAAATATGGCGATGAAGGGGATAGGTTGATCTTTAAGATTTTAAATTCTGGTGATTTTTTGGCTAAAGCTGATGAAAATTTATTATCACAAAAAGAGAGTTTAAAAATTACTTCTCAAATCTCCGAAAAAGCCCTTCGTTACGATCTTACGGTGCCTTTTGCCCGTTATGTAGTGCAACACCAAAACGAAATTGATTTTCCATTCAAGCGCTATCAAATGCAACCTGTTTGGCGTGCAGACAGACCTCAAAAAGGGCGTTTTAGAGAATTTTACCAATGTGATGCTGATGTGGTAGGTAGTAACTCACTTTGGCAAGAAGTGGAGTTTGTACAACTCTATGATGATGTGTTTACCAAACTCGGTTTAACAGAGGTTACCATTAAACTGAACAATAGAAAGATACTTTCCGGCATTGTCGAAATGATCGGTGTTAAAGATAAATTAGTCGATTTTTTGGTAGCACTCGATAAACTGGATAAAATTGGAGAGCAAGGTGTTATTGACGAAATGCTTTCCAAAGGAATTACCGAAAGTGCCATAGAAAAAGTGAAGCCTTTATTTCGCTTAAGCGGTAGCAATATAGAAAAATCGCAACAATTGAAAGGTATGTTGCAAACTTCCGACCAAGGTAAACAAGGCGTAGAGGAACTGGAATTTATAATTCAAACAGTTGAAGAATTAGGATTGCAATCCGCTAAGGTTCAGATAGATGTAACGTTGGCAAGAGGTTTGAACTATTATACAGGTGCTATTTTTGAAGTAGCGGCTGATAATGTAAAAATGGGTTCTATTGGTGGCGGTGGCCGTTATGATGACCTTACGGGAATTTTCGGGTTGAAAGATTTAGGCGGTATTGGTATTTCTTTCGGGTTGGATCGTATTTATTTGGTGTTGGAAGAGTTGGGCTTGTTCAAAAAGGTTACACTGCCAAAACCGATGGTTCTTTTCCTAAATTTTGGTGAAAAAGAAGCTTTATACTGTTTAAAAGCAATCAAAAAATTAAGAGAACAGAACATAAAGTGTGAACTGTATCCGGACAGTGCCAAGTTAAAAAAACAGATGAACTATGCCGATAAAAGGCAGATTCCGTATGTAGTATTTGTGGGTGAAAGTGAATTGCAAAAAAATAATTTCACTGTAAAAGAGATGGTTAGCGGTAACCAAAAAGAATGTAATTTTGAAGAACTGTTAGCAATAGTTAATACCATATAAATTTGAAAAAGGATAAAACAATGTTTGAAGGTAAAAATGCCAAATTGGTTGATGAAATAGGGGATGATCATATAGGAACTTCCGCTAAAACACCTTTGCGAAGTGATGCTTTTGATATTTCTGATGAGGAAAAAATAAAATCTATCCAACAAGATATGGCCAGTATTTTGACTACGCTGGGGATGGATTTGACTGATGATAGTTTAAAAGGAACTCCACTTAGGGTAGCTAAAATGTTTGTGAAAGAGATTTTCGGAGGTTTGAATCCTGAAAAACGTCCAAAACCTTCCACATTTGATAATAATTACAAATATGGTGAAATGTTGGTAGAAAAGAATATTACGGTATATTCTACCTGTGAGCACCATTTGCTGCCTATAGTTGGAAAGGCACATGTAGCTTATATTTCCAATGGAAAAGTGATTGGCCTATCAAAAATGAACCGCATTGTAGATTACTATGCAAAGCGCCCACAAGTTCAGGAACGATTAACCATGCAAATTGTACAAGAAATGCAAAAAGCATTAGGTACAGATGATGTTGCTTGCGTTATAGATGCTAAGCATTTGTGTGTAAACTCCAGAGGAATACGTGATGTAGCCAGTAGTACCGTAACTTCAGAGTTTGGTGGTAAGTTTAAAGAAGATGCCGTTAAACGTGAGTTTTTAGACTATATT
>JAGQYU010000288.1:1263-4634 GCA_020435885.1 Flavobacteriaceae bacterium | reverse complement strand
GATTCCTTTTTATAAAACTTTTTATACTTATAATATGCTAAAATACTTAATATCAATGAAATAAATAGCCATCCCCAAATTTGATTAGGTACCGGAGCCGATTCTCCTACTGCATATGAATGTAAGCCAGACAGCAAGTGATTAACACCTAAAAAGGTCATTAAAATAGATGCAAAAGCAAATACTGAAATAATATTAAATGCTAATCTGCCACGCAGGCCCGGTACTAAACGCATGTGTATAACAAATGCATAGACCATAATACTAACTAATGCCCATGTTTCTTTAGGGTCCCAACCCCAATAGCGCCCCCAGCTTTCATTGGCCCACATACCTCCTAAAAAATTACCAATGGTTAACATAACTAAACCAATTGTTAGTGCCATTTCATTGATAACAGTGATCTCTTTTATAGCCAAATCCATTCTAGGTTTATTTTTAGAAGTCGTTAAAGCATATAACAATAGTGATAACATACTCAATACCATCCCCAAGGTAAAAGGTCCATAACTTCCTACGATAATGGCCACGTGTATCATTAACCAATAACTATCCAATACTGGTACTAAATTACCTATAGAAGGATCCATCCAGTTCCAGTGCGCTATCATTAATAGCATAGATACTACAAATGCAGCGGCACCTATTGTAAGAGGTGATTTTTTTCCTAAGATCAATCCAAAAAGCATCGTAGCCCAGGAGACATAGATCATGGCTTCGTAGGCATTACTCCATGGAGCATGTCCAGATATATACCAACGTATTCCTAAGCCAATGGTTTGATATACAAATAGTAAAAGAACTATAACAGTGCTTATTTTTATGAGAACCTTTACAATTTTAGACCTGAATAATATATCTGCAACTACAAAGAACAGCAGTGCTACTGCTGCCAGCATATATTGCCAGAACAGACTTTTAAATATGTCATATTTATTATAGAAAAGCTCCAGTTGTATTTTTTTGTCAGTTGGCATTACTTCACTACCAAACTTGTGTTGATACTTATGGATACTCTCTAAATATTCATCAGCTTCTTTATAATCATTACTGGTTTGAGCTTTTGTAAGCGCCCCTGCATATAAAGGAATAATATTAGCCACAAACAAAGAGTCAGTCCCTTTAAATCCGGCTGACCGCAACTCTAAATATGAGTGCCATTTATTGTTTTCATCTCCCTGCAAAGGGAAAAATTTATAAATACTGCCAGCAATAGCCTGATATAATATATTTGCCCTTCCATCTACGTTCAATATGCTTTCTTCGTATTTATTTTTAATTTTCTTTTTGTGAGCTTTAGAGACTTCTTCACGGAGTTTATACTCACCTCTATCGCTAAACATATCCGAAAGGCGCGCATATTTTTGATCGTGAGGTATACCAATCAGATCCCTTAGCTTTGTATTATTAGGGTTGATATAAATAAAAGGCACATTGAACCACATTCTTGGGTTAGTAACTAACGAAACCGCTACCTGATTGGCATCTAAACCTTCGTAATGATCTTTTTTACTTACTTTTCGTAATAATTCAGAAGTGAATGTATTGAGAGGTTTCATTCTACCACCTTGATCCTGAATAACCAAACTTCCAAAATGTTTGGCATGCTCATCTGAAACACGTTGGGAGTTTAAAATAGAATCTATCTTTTCTTTCGTTATAGTATGTTGATGGTTTTGCTGCGAAAATCCTGAAAAACCTACTAATAACAATACCATTACCATTGCTTGCTTTTTCTCCTCCACTTTTTTGAGCATTCTTCTTAAATCGGCAAAACGAGTGTTTTTAGAGATCAATATCCAAATAAGTCCTAAATACAACAAAAAGTAACCTATGTAAGTCATCCATGTACCAACCATATCGTGGTTTACAGACAAATGTGATTCCTCCACAGGCCCTTTGTCATTATAACTGCTTTGAAAAAAACGATAGCCTTTATGATCTAACACATGGTTCATAAAAATCCTGAAATCAAAATTTTCATCATTGTCATATACTGTAATTTCACTGGCGTACGATTTTGGGCTCATAGACCCGGGATAGCGCTCCAACTGGAAATCTCTCAACTTGATTGAAAACGGCAGTTGAATTTGTTTAGCACCGTAACTAACTCTAAAATTCAAACCATTTAAAGAAAATTGTTCCGGTGGGTTTGCCGAATATTTATAACCATACAATTTTACATTTCTCTTTTCTACTCCGGAAACTACCTGAACTTCAAGCATATCAGCAGGAAATTGATCTTTATTCCCCTGCCCTTCTACCATTTTTCCTTTCACAATTTCAGGGGCTACAAATTGTAAACTACCCAAATTGTATAATGATCTTAGCATAAACGGTTGAATGGTATCTGCTTTTACCTCCATATGCTCTTGAGTTGTCATAACCATATTGGTTCCGGCAAACGGAGTATTTATAAATAGTGAATCATTTTTTGAAATGATATTTACGGCTCCTTCGGTTGGTTTATCAAATGCCACTAATACATTATGAACATTTACAATTTCTCCTTTTTTCACATAATGATCATGCCTACCCATACCACTTGATTCCACCAAATGCAAAAATTTATCCGTAGTATTTTCATCTTTGGCAAAACGCTGAAATGCGTTTGGTATATAATTTACATAGTTTACCTCTACAGGTTTACCTTTAAAATCAGTTTTAAAGGAAAAATCATTACCCCCTCTTATAAAATTAAAGAAACGTGAAGCGTATGCTATAAAACTATTTCCTTTAGAAACATCATGTGTAAACAAATACTCATGTTCGAAAGGGCCTCTTTGCTCTGTACCATCATCCATGGTAACACTCAAATACGTTCTTTCTGAGAGCATAAGGTCTGTTGTATCTCCTTCTTTAATAGGCATTAAACCTTCGTAACTGATATATCGTGTAACCGCAGCCCCTAGGATGATTAAAATAAATGATAAATGTAATATAAGGACTGGAAGCTTCTCCAAACGCAACAACCTATATCTGGCAATATTTCCTATAAAATTGATCACAAAAATAACCATGATAAGTTCAAACCACCATGTGTTGTAAACCAATGCTTTTGAAGATTGTGTGCCATAATCGTTCTCTATGAAAGTTGCTATTCCCATAGCGGCTCCAAAAACGATAAATAAAATGGCTGTTAAACGTGTTGAAAAAAGGATATTATAGAATTTTTTCATTATGTGGATTTGTGTAACTAACGTAGCACAAAGGTACTTAAATAAAAGCGATTAAAATACATTTTTAACACTTAGTTATAATGTGTGAAAACTTCCTTAAATTAGCCTCATGATTTCAGTTGTTATCCTTGGTACGGGCAATGTTGGCACGCATTTGATAAAGGCTTTTTCTAAGGCAGAAAATGTGCAATT
>JAGQYU010000288.1:0-1162 GCA_020435885.1 Flavobacteriaceae bacterium | reverse complement strand
GATGTGTATATAATTGCCGTTTCTGATGATGCTATTGGTGATGTTTCTTCCAAATTACAATTCAATGATACGTTGGTGGTACACACTTCTGGAACAGTATCAATAGACACGTTAAAAAACAAAGGTGGAAAAGGTGTTTTTTATCCTTTACAAACATTCTCTAAAGAATTGAATATCAATTATAAAGAGCTTCCTATTTGTATAGAAGCTCAAAATGATAAAGACTTGATTTTATTGAATAAATTGGCTGAATCTATTACAAATCACGTTTATTTTTTAGACTCTGCACAACGCAAACAACTACATTTGGCTGCTGTTTTTTCTAATAATTTTGTAAATCATTTATATAAAATTGGATTTGATATTTGTGTTGAGAATAATATCCCACCGGAAATATTATATCCGCTAATTGTAGAAACAGCTCAAAAAACTACTAAAATATATCCTTCAAAAGCACAGACCGGTCCGGCTAAAAGAAATGACCAAAAAACCATAAATGCCCAACTGGAAATGCTTGCCGGAGAACATAAAAAAATCTATGAATTATTAACGCAATCAATCCAACAAACCTATGGAAAAAAGTTATAAAGAAATAATGCCCAACATAACCACTTTTGTCTTTGACGTAGATGGTGTTTTTACAGATGCAACCATAATTTTAATGCCTAATGGAGAATTTGTAAGAACCATGAACATGAAAGACGGATATGCTCTAAAGACAGCTATTGATAGTGGTTACAATGTTTGCATAATTTCCGGTGGCACCAATGAAGCAGTAAGAGAAAGGCTAAAAGGTTTAGGAGTTACCGATATTTATTTAGGAGTACATGATAAAGTTGAAAAACTGGATGAATATTTAGATATTTACAATATCAATCCTGCAAATGTTTTGTATATGGGTGATGATATTCCTGATTATCATCCCATGAAAATGGTGGCACTGCCTACCTGCCCTAAAGATGCCGTTCCTGAAATACAGGATATTTCGCTATACATCTCACAAAAAAAAGGCGGAAACGGCTGCGTAAGAGATGTGATTGAACAGGTTATGAAAGTACAGGATAAATGGAATGCTACTTTTTGATATAACTAAAGTATGACCAAAACTGAAGAGCATTTACTTAAAATACCAATCGCCAGAACTTTTGTAAAGATCTTTCAA
>JAGQYU010000287.1 GCA_020435885.1 Flavobacteriaceae bacterium | reverse complement strand
GCCAAAATCATTGACGGCCATGTAATGATATTCCATAAGCGAGAAGCCATTATTTTTAATTGGGCACCTAAAATTTCTTTATCAGGTGAAGGTTTTTGGGAAGCTTCAATTTGATATACAAAGAGCCTAACAATATAAAAAAGCCCTGCAAACCAAGTAGTTACAAAGATGATGTGAAGTGATTTTACTGTTAAATATTCCATGGTTACGTTGTTATTAGTGAGGGTTCTTTTACCCAATTGTTGATCCAATTTGCCATAACATCAACCCATTCGTCATCATCATTCAAACAAGGGATGTGTTTGTAATCTTCGCCGCCGGCGTCTAAAAATTCTTTTTTACCTTCCATGGCAATCTCTTCCAATGTTTCCAAACAATCTGCAACAAAGGCCGGAGTAATTACTGCTAGTTTTTTGACACCTTCTTTGGCTAATCGTTCCAGTTCAAAATCTGTATAAGGCTTTAGCCAAGGGTCTTTTAGCAGTCTGGACTGAAAAGAATCGTTGTAATTCTCTTTAGTTAGATTTAGCTGTTTGGCGACTGCTTTTGTTGTTTCAAAGCACTGGTGTCTGTAACATGTTTTATGAGCTTCGGAAGGTGTATTGCAGCAGTTTCCGTCAATTTTACAATGCGATTTTGTGGTGTCTGATTTGTAAATATGCCTTTCCGGAATACCATGATAAGAGAATAGAATATGATCGTAATCAAAACCCTCCAATCCTTTTTTGATGCTATTACTGAGTGCGTTTACATAATCAGGATGATCATAAAAAACAGGCAATACATCCATTTTTATGGAAGGGAAATGTTTTTGCTGAACTTCTTCAGCCTTTACAACTACCGTTTCGTAAGAAGACATGGCGTAGTGAGGGTACAAGGGCACTAGTAATACTTCATTTACATCTTGTTTTATGAGCTCTTCAAATCCTTTTTTGATACTCATACTGCCGTAACGCATACCCAAAGCTACAGGCACATCTATCTTTTTACTAATCTTTTCGGTAAAACGTTCTGAAATAACAATAAGTGGAGAGCCTTCATCCCACCATACTTTTTTATAAGCCTCGGCCGATCTTTTTGGGCGTGTATTTAAAATGATGCCTTTTACCAGTAAAAAACGTTTCCAGTAAGCCATGTCAATGACTCTCTCATCCATCAAAAATTCATCTAAATAGTTGCGTACGTCTTTTACTTTCGTACTGTCAGGAGAGCCAAGGTTGACGAGTAAAATTCCTTTTTTCATGTAAGGTTTAGGTATTGTTAACTATATTTTTTAGGTGTTGTGCCATATTTTTTCTTAAATGCAGAAATAAAGTGACTTGCAGTGCTATAACCCACTTTAAGGCCTATTTCATTTACATTGTACTTGTTGGTTTCCAGTAGTTTACGAGCATATTCCATTTTGTAATCAAATAGAAAGCTATATACTGATGTACCATAGATTTGCTTAAAACCTTCTTTCAATTTTTTAAGACTTAGCCCTACTTCATCCGCAAGTTCATTCAGCGTAGGCGGTTCGGTCATTCTTGAAATGATGATCTCTTTTGAGCGTTTTATTTTCAAAATATTTTCTTCATCAGCCAAAAACGGACATTGTTCAAGATCGGCATTATCACTTTTGTTAAAATGAACACTCAACAGTTCATAACATTTAGCCTTTAAATAGAGGTTTTGTAAAGAACTGTGAATGTTATAGTTGAGTATTTGGTTTAAAATGATTGATGTGGTTGGGTTTATTTTTTCGCTATGGTAATATTTTTTGTCTTTTGTTTCGCTATTCAAGAAGTGGATATGTTCAGCTTCTTTTGAGAATAATGAATGAAATTTCTTTAATGATATAAGCATGGAAACTACCCATGTATGTGGTTGTAATTCAAGATTAATTGGTAAATCTAAATTTGGGTTATATAAAAGGAGTAAATTTTCTTCATTCAGGTCTAAATGATACCTCCCTTGATTAAAAATGAACTTAGATTTTCCTTTTAAGCAATAATGAAATTGTATCAGATTATTTTCTGCATTTCTTGTAACTGTTTGTTTTTCAATACTATTATTTTGTGTTTTTAGTACAAAAAACCCGTCTTCAATATAAAATTCCTTTAAAGGACCTTCAGCGATATTTTTTATGACTTTTGTCATATTTGTTACAAAAGAAATTTCTGAAATTTGCTATGTGTTAATAAATGTAGATAAATATTAAACACAAGACAAAGTTACGTTTTTTTTGTAATTGGATTATTTTTTATGACAAATCCTTTTAGCAACATAAAAAGTTCTTTTAGCGTTATTTTTTTTTACATCATAATAATACTTTTGTAACAGATTAAGAAAATATGGAGAAGTACCACATATCTAAATTCAATACTTTTTACTGTATAGGTTTGAGCTACGAAAAAGCTGATGCGGAAGTTAGAGGAAAGTTTAGTTTAGATGAAAATAATAAACGAGCATTATTGTCAAAAGCTGCGGAAGAAGGTTTTGACAGCATGTTATTAATTTCTACATGTAACAGGACTGAAATTTATGGTTTTGCACAACATCCGTTTCAATTAATTAAACTGTTGTGTGATTTTTCAAATGGAACCATAGATGAGTTTCAAAAAGTAGCATCAGTTTATAAAAACAATGATGCTATTAATCATATGTTTAGGGTTGGTACCGGTTTGGATAGCCAAATTTTAGGCGATTTTGAGATCATCGGCCAACTTAAAAAAGGATTCATCCTTTCTAGAGAGTATAATTTGGTAAGTGCTTTTATGGAACGTTTGATGAATGCCGTTATACAAACCAGCAAAAGAATTAAGAGAGAAACTGAACTTTCAACAGGGGCTACATCTGTGGCTTTTGCTTCAGTACAGTATATTTTGAATACAGTTGAAAATATTTCTAAAAAGAATATATTGCTGTTCGGAACAGGAAAGATCGGTAGAAATACTTGTGAGAACCTTACAAAACATACCAATGGTACAAATATTACGCTTATAAACCGAACCAGAGATAAAGCTGAATTAGTTGCTGATAAGTGTAATGTAACTGTTAAAGACCATGCTGATCTGTCTGATGAAATTGCGAAAGCAGATGTGTTAATTGTTGCAACTGGTGCACAACAACCAACCGTTACAAAAGAGTTGATACGTTCTGATAAAGACTTGCTGATATTAGACCTTTCCATTCCTAAAAATGTTTCTGAGGATGTAATGCAATTACCAAATGTTACATTGGTACATTTAGATCATCTCTCTAAAATTACGGATGAAACTATTGAAAGGCGCAGGGCGCAAGTGCCTTTGGCAGAATCTATAATTGAAGAAATTAAGCATGAATTCACCAATTGGTTAGAAGAAAGAAAATTTGCTCCAACTATTAAAGCATTAAAACAACGATTGGAAGCTATCAAAGCGGAAGAAATTGATTATCAAAGAAAAAAAGTGGTTAATTTTAATGAAGAGCAAGCTATGCTGCTTTCCAACAGGATCATTCAAAAAATAACCAAGCATTTTGCCAATCATCTTAAAGAAAGCAATACTTCAACAGAAGAAAGTATCGAATTCATTTCTAAAGTTTTTCAGTTAGAAGAAACCATCAATGAGTAAGATTATCAGAATTGGTACCCGTGATAGCGAGCTGGCATTGTGGCAAGCTACAACGGTACAAAAACTTCTCGAAGACTTAGGGTATAAAACAACATTGGTCGAGGTAAAATCTATGGGAGACCTAGTGCTCGATAAACCTTTGTATGAACTAGGAATTACTGGAATTTTTACGAAGACGTTAGATGTAGCTATGCTTAGCGGAGCAATTGATATTGCTGTCCACTCCATGAAGGATGTTCCTACGGCATTGCCACAAGGCATAGTGCAAGTTGCAGTATTGCCAAGAGCAGATACAAGTGATATCCTTCTTTTTAAAAACGATCTAGATTTTTTAAATACAAGCGGAACTATTGCCACCGGTAGTTTACGGAGAAAAGCACAATGGCTGAATAAATATCCATCGCATACAGTTGAAAATCTTCGTGGTAATGTAAATACCCGCCTTAAAAAGTTAGCTGAAAACAATTGGAACGGAGCTATTTTTGCAAAAGCAGGGTTGGAAAGAATAAATTTACTCCCAGAAAAGTACACAACGTTGGATTGGATGATTCCGGCACCGGCACAAGGAGCTGTAGTTGCCGTTGCAATGGAAAATGATGATTTTTGCAAAGAAGCGCTTCAGAAAATAAATCATAAACCAACCGCTATTTGCGTACAAGTTGAAAGAGATTTTCTGCGTAAATTGGAAGGAGGTTGTACAGCACCGATAGGGGCTCTGGCAACTATTACTGATGATACGATCCATTTTACGGGAGTACTTTTTTCCATTGATGGAAAGCAAAAAATTGAAGTTAAAAGGTCAGTAAAAGTAGAGCAAAGTGAAGGTTTTGGAAAGTTATGTGCTCAAGAAATTTTAGAAAACGGAGGTGCAGAATTGATGAAGCAGATAAAAAAACAGATGGAAAAATAAACTTGGAAAAATCTCAGATAAAAATATTAGCTACCAAAAAACT
>JAGQYU010000286.1 GCA_020435885.1 Flavobacteriaceae bacterium | reverse complement strand
CTTTCTATATGGAGATTTGTTATATTTTTTTAAAAAAGAGCTATACGGTCAATGAAAATAATTGTGTTTCCGGTTTATTTCTTACCAATTTTAAATCAAAGGCCATACATACATTTCTTACAAAGGCTCTGGCCGTTTTTGGGATTACCAATTTTTCATCACAAATGTACACTAAACCGTCATTTTGCATTTCTTTAAGTCTTTCCAGCGTATCTTCAAGGCCTTCAAAACGTTGATTTTCATTTGCCCATGATGTTTCAAAATGACACATAAGGTTGAGTATATGACGTCTAATAATGAGATCTTCTTCATTTAACAGATGCCCTTTAAAAATAGGTAGTTCGCCTTTTTCAACACGATCTTGATATTCTTTTACAGTCTTTTCGTTTTGGGCAAAACTATACCATGAATCACTTATGGACGACATACCTAAACCGATCATCAACTGAGTAGGGTTGGTTGTATATCCCATAAAATTCCTATGCATATTGGCATTGTCAAATGCTTTGAATAAAGCATCGGATGGTAAAGCAAAATGATCCATTCCCGTTTCAACAAAACCGTAATTCAACAGCATGTGTTTGCCCACTTCATAGAGTTTTCTTTTAAAACTGTCTTTAGGGATGTCTTTATCTTCAAAACCACGTTGGCCTACACCTTTTACCCAAGGTACGTGCGCATAGCTGTAGAAAGAGATTCTATCAGGTTTTAATTCGATGGTTTTATTAATGGTATCTATAATGTTGCCTACGGTTTGGAAAGGTAATCCAAACACAAGATCATGACTTATAGATGTATAACCAATTTCTCTAGCCCATTCGGTTACATTCTTTACATTTTCGAACGGTTGAATCCTATGAATGGCTTCTTGTACCTTTTCGGCGTAGTCTTGCACCCCAAAACTAACTCTGGTAAAACCTAAGTTATATAATGTTTGTAAATGTTCTTTGGTTGTATTGTTGGGATGCCCTTCAAAACTGAATTCGTAATCTTTGTGTAGTTCTACAGTTTCTAATAAGCTACCAATAAGATGTTGTAAATTTTTTGTAGAGAAAAATGTAGGTGTTCCGCCACCTAAATGTATCTCTCTTAAAACTGGTTTATCTGGAAACAGATCAAGATATAGTTTCCACTCTTTCAGTAATGTACTAATATAAGGCTCTTCAACATCATGCCTTGCGGTTATGTGTTTGTGGCATGCACAAAAAGTACACAGGCTCTCACAATAGGGTAAATGAATATAAATACTTATTCCTTTAGTGCTATTACTTTCGTTGAAGGATTGTTGAAATGTTCTGATCCAGTCATTAACATTAATTCCTTCCTTATCCCAATACGGAACTGTTGGGTAACTTGTATAACGTGGCCCCGGCACATTATACTTTTGAATTAGAGAGCTGGATATCATGGTTTTATCGATTATTACTGGTTCAA
This sequence comes from Flavobacteriaceae bacterium, assembly GCA_020435885.1. Taxonomy (GTDB): domain Bacteria; phylum Bacteroidota; class Bacteroidia; order Flavobacteriales; family Flavobacteriaceae; genus Aureibaculum. The sequence goes on along the minus strand of JAGQYU010000286.1, from coordinate 2,260 downwards.
AATTACTTTTGTATGCTCTGTAAATCTATGATTTTTGTCATAAAGGTTTTATTTAGATTTAGTAAATTTGATATATAGCTGATTATTACTATGAAAAATATACTTTTATTAACGGATTTTTCGGCTAATGCCTTAAACGCCATAAAATATGCACTTCATTTTTTTAGCGGAGGCGCTTTTGATTTTACAGTTCTAAACGTACAAAAAGCATCAAGTTATACTACAGGGAGTTTGTTAACGGCTTCGTCATCAAGTTCTTCTATTTATGATTCAATTATAAAAGATGCTAAAAAAGCACTTACTAAATTGGTTGATCAGTTGAAGCAAGAATTTTCAAAAGAGCAATTTACCTTTGATGCTGATTGCGATTATGATACATTTACTGAGTCTGTTAATCAGGTAGTTAAAAGTAAAAAAATCGATCTCATCGTAATGGGCACAAACGGAGCAACTGATGCGAAAGAGGTGCTTTTTGGTTCAAATACTATCAATGTTATCAGAAATGTAGATTGTCCGGTTTTGGTAGTTCCGGAAGGTCATGTTTATAAAAAACCTACAAGCATGGCATTTGTTAGTGAAAGTGATGAAATATTAGATGTGTATGCTTTAGAGCTATTACAATCCATGGTTAATTTTCAATCCATGGCTTTGGAAGTATTATTTATAGGTTCTGAAGAAGACCATGCAACCATTGAATTTAAAAAAGAAAAAATTGCTCATCATTTTAATACTTCTGAACACTCATTCCATACTATTTTTGATGTTTCTGGTGATGTTGCTATTGATTGTTTTTCTCAGTTGTTCAAATCAAATATGATTGCAAAAATCGTAAATGTAAAACCGTTTTTAAAGCGGTTAACATCTGCTAAAACAACATCAAAATTGACATATAAAAGCAGAATTCCTTTGCTATTGATGCATCCAAAAAGTTAATTTAATTATTGTAAAAATCTCTGATTAAGGCTTTTACCTGATTAGTTGTCATGCTGTCAGCTTTTTCAACTTTCAGTACTTTTTTGGCAATATCTTTAAAGTTCTCTTTAAGTTCTTTTTCTAATTTTAAATTGGTTTCTGCCGGGCCATAAATAACAATAGAATCTGCATCGGCAATAGTGGTGGCTATTTCTCTAAAATATTTTTTTAACTGATGTTTTTCTCTTTCCATGTACGTACTGTCTTTTACTACTTGTTGTGGACCCCAAGTGGTTTTTGATCTCGAACCTCCTTTTACATGGTAATTTTCTACTTCAGAGAGGATGGTTTTCAAGGTATCTTTATCGCTTTTAACAGTGACTATATGTGCTTTTTCTTTATCTATCCAAATGCCTATCTTTTTCATTCTATTAATTTTTTGGAATTATAAATAATGGAATATTACAATGGAAACTAATCTTTTTAATAGTAGGGCTATGTGTTAAATGTTCAATAAAACTATGTTTGTTATAGCCCATTACAATTAATTGTATATCATTATATTGAGCAAATTTATCAACTTCTTCGGCTACAATTTTGCTACCTTTTACCTCTGTAAAAGTAACATCTCCATAGGTCAGCAATTGTTCTAGAGCTTCTTTGTTTTGTTGCTGAGTGCTGGTTAGGCCATTCTTATAATTTATATATAAAACAGTTATACTGAAATTATGTAATAATTGAAGTTCTATTACACATCTAAGATCAATTTCGGTGAACTGTTTTTTAAAATCAGTAGCTATAAGTATATGTTCAACTTCTGTGTACTCATATTTTTGCGGAACAGAAATAACAGGGCAAAATGTATTAGTACTAATTACCTTAGTGGTATTACTGCCTATAAACATTTCCTTGACTCCGGCAGCACCTGTAGTGCCCATGATGATCATATCAATATTCTCTGCAAAAACCATTTGATTGATAATTGTTGGCAGATCACCGGGTTTTGCAAAAGTTTTGAATTCGTGTTTATCATTCAACAGATGTTCGTCAATATAATTTTTAAGTTTTTTTAACTGATTTTCAGAGTCTTCCTTTATCAATCTGTACAAATGCGTATCTCTGGTTCTATGTTGCAATGTGGTAGTTTGTGAAACGCCTACCTGAAATGTATTTATAATATAGAATTGGCATGGAATATCATCATACAAGCGTATGGCATACGTCAACGCATCCCATGCATTATCAGAGAAATCGGTAGGTATTAATACCCTTTTCATATTTTACATTTTTGAGGGAATCACTAAAAATGGAACTGTTAAATGAAATCCTATTTGATTGATAACAGGTT
>JAGQYU010000285.1 GCA_020435885.1 Flavobacteriaceae bacterium | reverse complement strand
ATGCTTCTGTTTATAGAAAAATACCGTTGGCGATTGCTTATCCAAAAAATAAAGAGGATATAAAAAAACTAATTGTATTTGCCACTGAACAAAATGTAACTTTAGTACCCAGAACAGCCGGAACTTCATTAGCAGGGCAATGTGTAAGTGACGGAATTATTGTGGATGTATCAAAACATTTTACCAATATACTAGCCTTTGATGAAAAAGCTAAAACCGTAATTGTTGAACCCGGAGTGATTAGAGACGAGTTAAACCTCTTTCTAAAACCTTATAAACTGTTCTTTGCCCCAAATACTTCAACCAGTAACCGATGTATGATTGGCGGCATGGTGGGTAACAATTCTTCCGGTACTACCTCTATCCAATATGGCGTTACCCGCGATAAGGTTTTAGAACTGGAAACTATATTATCAGATGGTTCTGAAGTCACTTTTAAAGAACTCTCTACGGATGGGTTCAGGCAGAAACAACATGGCAATTCGTTAGAAAGCAAAATATATAAAACCATCTATTCATTATTGTCTCGGCAGGATATTCAAAAAGAGATTTGGGAAGAATTTCCTGAAAGATCGATCCATCGTAGAAATACAGGTTACGCCGTAGATGCGTTACTAGAATCTTCAGTCTTTTCAGAAACTGAAACTCCAATAAATCTTTGTAAACTCCTTAGTGGAAGTGAAGGAACCATGGCCTTTACCACATCCATAACATTGCAATTAGATGATATTCCGCCTCCCGAAAAAATTGTAGTTGCGGCTCATTTTAATAGTATTCAAGAAAGTATGGAAGCTGTTTTGATTGCTATGCAACATAATTTATATACTTGTGAGTTGATGGATAAAACCATTTTAGACTGTACAAAAAATAACAGAGAACAACTTAAAAATCGATTTTTTGTAGAAGGTGATCCGAAAGCAATTTTACTCTTAGAAGTTTGTGCTAATAAAATGGATAAAACTGAAGAGTTTGCAGAAAAACTGATCCGAGACCTTAAAAAAAACGGTTATGGATATGCATTCCCAAAATTATATAATGAAGATATCAACAAAGCCAATGCCCTACGAAGTGCCGGATTAGGACTCTTAGGAAATATAGTTGGCGATGCTAAAGCTGTTGCCTGCATAGAAGATACTGCCGTAACTTTAAAAGACCTTCCAGCTTACATTGCAGACTTCACTAAAATGATGGATAGTTATGGACAAGATGCCGTGTATTATGCCCATGCAGGTGCTGGGGAAATCCATCTACGTCCTATTCTTAATTTAAAAGACAAAAAAGGCGTTGCTCTTTTTAAAACTATAACAACCGAAGTAGCACAATTAGTAAAAAAATATAAAGGCTCTTTTAGTGGCGAGCATGGCGATGGTATCGTAAGAGGTGCTTATTTACCAATGATGATAGGTACTCATAACTATGAACTACTCAGAAAGATAAAATATACTTTCGATCCTAATAATATTTTCAATAAAGGAAAAATTATTGATGCTTTTCCTATGGATGAATCCTTGCGATATGAAACTGACAGGAAAGAGCCGGAGATTAAAACGTTAATGGATTTTTCTGACTCTATGGGAATTCTTAGAGCAGCCGAGCAATGTAACGGATCAGGTGATTGTAGAAAAACGTATAATGCAGGAGGTACTATGTGCCCAAGTTACAGAGCCTCTACTGATGAAAAAGATACTACACGTGCCAGAGCTAATGCTTTACGTGAATTTTTAACCAATTCTGAAAAAGTAAACGCTTTTGACCACCCTGAATTGAAAGAGGTTTTTGATCTTTGTTTAAGTTGTAAAGCATGTGCTAGCGAGTGCCCCAGCAATGTTGATATTGCTGCACTAAAAGCTGAATTCTTATATCAATATCAAAAGAGCAACCCCCCAAGTTTACGTACGAAACTATTTGCTAACAATGCAAAGTACAATAAGTTAGGTAGTAAATTTCCTTCTCTAACTAATGCTTTAATTGGTAACGCAATCACCAAAAAAATTCTTGGTATCCCTACTGAACGCTCTATACCTAAATTAGCAAAAGAAACTTTCAGATCATGGTATAAAAAGAATAAAACCCAATTTTCTGATAATAAAAATATAAAAGGAGAATTATATCTTTTCTGCGATGAGTTTACCAATTATTATGATGTTGAAATTGGTAAAAGTGCTATTAAACTACTGTATAGATTAGGATATAAGGCAAAGATCATTGCACACGAAGAAAGTGGCAGGAGCTATATATCCAAAGGTTTTTTGAAAGAAGCTAAAGTATTAGCAAACAAAAATGTAAATGCCTTTAAAAGCATTATTACTGAACATATTCCCCTTGTCGGGATTGAACCTTCAGCTATCTTGACATTCAGAGATGAATACATTCGATTAGCTGATGATAAAACTTCCGCTAAACAACTAGCAAACAAGACATTCACTTTTGAAGAATTTATCAAAAAAGAAATCGAAAAAGGAAATATTACTTCATCACAATTTACTGATGAATCTAAAACAATTAAAATCCACGGGCATTGTCACCAAAAATCACTTT
>JAGQYU010000284.1:5415-6185 GCA_020435885.1 Flavobacteriaceae bacterium | reverse complement strand
AATGATTCAATATCAAAATGGTCATTATGATCATAGATCTCTTGAAGGATAGCATATCTTTCAGGAGTTTTTCTGTGATTGTTCTTTTCCAAAAAATTGGTAAAAACATTTTTTACAATCTCTTGATTTTTAGAAATATCCATATCTTTTGCCTAAAATAAAAGCTTTACAAATTTACACTTTAAAAAGGAGTATTTTAACATGCTTTTATAAAAAGTTTCAGAACTTTTGAACAACTATTTGTTCAACCTTTCTACTTTGTCAATTCCATCAACTTTTTTGAGTCGTTCAATTAGTTTTTTAAGTTGCTCATTATTTTTGATGCCTACCATAATTTTACCTTCAAAAACACCATCTTCACCGGTTATATTTAAGTTGTAAATATTCACACTCATAGCATTTGAAATTACTTTTGTAACATCGTTCACCATACCTAAATGATCGATACCGGTAAGTTTTAGTAAAACTTTATGCTCTTGCTGAGATGAATCTATCCACTTTGCAGGAATAATTCTGTATGCATATTGCGATTGCATGCCAATGGCATTAGGGCAATTCTGTTTGTGTACTTTTATACCGTCAGAAACTGTTACAAAGCCAAAAACTTTATCTCCAGGGATAGGATTGCAACACGGAGATAGTTTATAATCAAGTTTTTCTTCGCCTTTGCCAAAAACCAACGAATCGTATTTTGTAGTAACTTCTTCGGGTTTGTTTTCTATTTCAACATTGGATGACCTCTTGATTCTGTTCTTAAAAAAGCTATAAAT
>JAGQYU010000284.1:0-5357 GCA_020435885.1 Flavobacteriaceae bacterium | reverse complement strand
CCATTACCAAACCGATAAAAAAGATCTAAGCTTGTCTTTAATTTAAAATGGCTAACAAGTTCATTTACAGTCTTTTCATTAAAGGGGACTTTTAGATGGCGCAACTTCCGTGAGAGTACTTCCTTACCTTCATCAGCAATAGCATTCTGTTCTTCTTTCAGTGCGGTTTTGATACGTGATTTTGCTCTGGCAGTTTGAACAATATCCAGCCAACTTAACTTAGGTTTTTGTGTGTTTGAAGTAATGATTTCGACCTGATCGCCACTATTGAGTTCATAACTCAATGGAACCAATTTTCCGTTTACTTTGGCTCCTCTACATTTCATTCCCACTTCCGTATGTATGGCAAAAGCAAAATCGAGAGGAGTAGCACCTTTTGGCAACGATTTTAGGTCACCATTTGGTGTGAAGACATAAATTTCTTTAGAATAAAGATTCAGTTTAAACTGCTCTACAAAATCAACGGCATTAGCATCGGGATTTTCCAATGTATCTTTTAGTTTATTCAACCAATTTTCTAAGCCGCTTTCTTTTTCGTTTCCGTGTTTATATTTAAAATGTGCTGCATAGCCTTTTTCTGCAATTTCATCCATTCTAAGCGAACGTATTTGTACTTCAACCCATCTGCCTTTAGGCCCCATAACAGTTATGTGTAAAGATTCATAACCTGTTGATTTTGGTTGAGTTATCCAATCCCTCATACGTATTGGGTTGGGACTAAAATGGTCAGTTACAATAGAATATATTTTCCATGCATTGAACTTTTCTTGTGAAAGGTCAGAATTATAAATAATTCTAATGGCGAACTTATCATAAACTTCATCAAAAGAAACTCCTTGATTTAGCATCTTCCTTCTAATTGAATAGATAGATTTTGGTCGGCCTTTAATGATATACTCAATATTTTCCTTATCTAAGGAACTTTTAATAACATTAGAGAACTGCTCAATATATTTATTTTGTTGTTCTTTACTTTCCTTTATTTTGCGGAATATATCATTGTAAACATCTGGTTCAGTATATTTTAGACCAAGATCTTCCAGTTCTGTTTTGATATTATAAAGACCTAGTCGGTGCGCCAGCGGAGCATAGATATACAATGTTTCGGATGCAATTTTAACTTGTTTATCCTGAGGCATTGAATCCATTGTTTGCATATTGTGGAGCCTATCGGCAATCTTTATTAAAATAACCCTTACATCATCATTCAACGTAAGTAGCATTTTTCTAAAGTTTTCGGCTTGTATAGAAGCGTCTTGTTCTTTATTGAGTTTAGAGATTTTTGTTAATCCGCTAACAATTTTTGCAACGGTTTCACCAAAAAGACGCTCTATATCATCAAAAGTATAATCAGGGGAATCTTCAACCACGTCATGCAATAAAGCACACATAATGGATGTAGCCCCTAAACCTATTTCATTAGCAACAATTTTAGCAACAGCAATAGGATGGTAAATGTAAGGTTCGCCTGTTTTTCTTCGCTGATTTTTGTGAGCATCCAATGCCACATCAAACGCTTTTCTAATGTTATCTTTATCTTCTTTAGAAAGTGTTTGATATGTGACGCTAAGCATGTCTTTATAGCGCCTAGCTATCTCTTTATTTTCATCTTCTATGGTTGCAACGTAAGTCATCGCTTAAAAATAATACAAAGATTTTTTATGACAAAACTTCTATGATGCTGATAACAAATTTTGTACCCTTTGTAACAAAGTAGGATGTGAATAGTGCATAAAAACATATGTTTTATGTGGTGTTAAATTGCTTAAACTGTTCTTTGACAGTTTTTTTAATGAAGTGATGAGAGCTTTAGCATCAAAATAATTTTTCGCATAATTATCAGCCTGATATTCAAACATTCTGGAGAAATAATTCATTACCAAACCTGTAATTTCAGAGATAGGTGTGTATAAAATTCCGAAGGCTATCAAGCCAATATGAAAACTTGGTTGTTCTACAGCTAGCGCATTTGCTAATAGTTTACTATCGATAAAAAATGATAAAATGTAGAGTGTTAACCCTGTAAGGAGAATAGAAGCTATCATATTAAAAATAACATGGTTCTTTTTATAATGACCAATTTCATGAGCCAATACAGCAACTATTTCATCGGTTTCTAAATCGTTTATCAGTGTATCATATAATACGATTCTTTTCTTTTTTCCGAAACCTGTAAAGTAGGCATTTGCTTTGGTAGAACGCTTAGAACCATCAATCACAAATATTTTATCAAGGCTAAAACCTACTTTTTTAGCAAATTTTTCAAGTTCGGTCTTTAGTTCTCCATCTTCCAATAATGTTTGCTTATTGAACAATGGTACGACGAGCGTAGAGTAGAACATGGTCATAAATATGGAGAATACTGCAACCAAAGCCCAAGCGTATATCCAAAAGTTTTTTCCAGTTAATTGATAGAACCACATTATGGTTGTTAAAATTGCACCTCCTAAAACAATCATCAATAGCCATCCTTTTACCTTATCTATAAAGAATAATTTTTTGGTTGATTTATTAAAACCGTATTTTTTTTCAATCACAAAATTTTGATAGTATGAAAATGGTAAGGTCAACAGATCACTTCCAATCATGATGATACCGAAAAAGATCAATGAAATAATGATCTCGTTATTGCTAAGATTTCTGGCAATTTTATCAACAAAAGCAAATCCATCAAAAAGGAAAAAAGCGAGTGTTATTATGATAGAAAATGTAGAAACCAGTGTTGAGAATTTGTAATTTTCCTTTTTGTATTTTTTTGATTTTTGATATTCCTCTTTATTGTAAACATCTTCTAATAAAGGTGGAACAGCATCATTAAAATGTTGAGCATTTAGATAATCTAATAATTTATCTATCAAGTAATTAATGATGATTATTGCAATAATTACATAAAATAGTAATTGTGAGGTCATTTACTTAACTTTTAATATTCTCTTGGCAAATTTATATTTCTTTTTCCAGTAAGGATTATTGATGTTAGATTTTATAACTCCGCTAGAAGTAGAACTGTGCATAAATAAATTATTGCCCATATAAATACCTACATGTTTGTATCTTCTGGTAGGTCTAAAAAATACCAGATCACCGGGTTTTAGTTTACTTTTAGCAACTTTTTTGCCTTCCTTCATCATGGCTTCGGTAGAGCGCGGCAAAGGCATGCTAAAAGCACCTTCGTACACTGTCAGCACATACCCAGAGCAGTCAAAACCTGCTTTAGTAGTGCCGCCATATTTGTATGGAGTGCCTTTGTATATGCTGAATTGAGTATCTAGTTTTGTTGAAACATCATTATATGCAAGTCTTTTAGAGCTACCACAACTTACAGTTAGAAGTGATATTACAATAATGCTTACAAACCAAAGTTTTTTCATTCTTAGTTAAAATTACGCTGCCTTTTAGCTTCAAAAATAAGAATTGCTGCAGAAACCGATACATTTAATGAATCAATTTGCCCTTGCATGGGGATAATAATGTTCTGCGTTGAATTTTGTAGCCACTCGTCACTTAAACCGGTCGCTTCTGTGCCTACTACAATAGCACAAGATTTAAGAAAATCAATAGAATGATAATTTTTAGAAGCTGTAAGAGCGGCGCAGTACATGGCAATATTTTTTTCTTTTAAGAAAGTGATAATCTCTGATGTACTTCCTGTTGCTATTTGAGTAGTGAATAAACACCCCACACTTGAACGTATGATGTTGGGGTTGAACATGTCCGTTTTAGGGTTGGCAATCAACACGGCATCTACATTGGCTGCATCTGCGGTTCTTAATAGAGCTCCGATATTGCCTGGTTTTTCAGGAGCTTCGGCTACTAATACTAATGGATTTTCTTTTTTAAATTGAATATCAGTAAGAGCCAAGTTTTTTGATTGTGTAATTGCTACAATACCTTCTGTTGATCCTCTATGTGCAATTTTTTGATAAACTTCTTTGTGGATATGGATGATTTCAACAGATTTTTCAAAACCACTTAGAAAAGTTCTATCATGTAAAATATCAGGGCAAAACAGTATTTTTTGGATGGTGTAATTGCCTTTAACTGCTAAAGATATTTCTCTTATACCTTCAATAACAAACCTTCCTGATTTTCTACGTTCTCTCGATTTTTCTTGTAGCGATAGAACTTCTTTAATTGAAGAATTTTGTATGCTGGTAATTTCTTTGTACACGCGTATAAAGTTTGTCAAAAATAACAAAAGCTCTCAATTTGGGAGCTTTTTGAAGTATTTAATTAACAGAATATCTATTTAGAATACTTGTCCATATAGCGTTTATATAAAACTGTTTGATGCGTTTCTAAACTAATTTCCCTACCGTCAATAAAAGCATGTGTTAATATATTAGTTTTCATATCTAAAGCATCTCCTTCACTAATAAAAAGTGTAGCACTTTTACCGGTTTCTAATGAGCCGTATTCTTTATCAATTCCTAAAATTTTAGCAGCATTTAGCGTAATTAATTGTAAAGCCTGCTCTTTATCCATGCCTTGCCCAACAACTTGCCCGGCGTAGAACGGAAGATTTCGGCTATTCATACGTTCCATATCTCCACTATTTTCCAAAGCCACTAAAATACCATTATCTGTGAGTATTTTTGGTAGCTTATACGGCATATCATAGTCAGTATCAGTATTAGATGGTAAGCTATGAGTCCTTTGTGCCAGTACTGCTATATTATTTTTCTTTAATACATCCATAGCTTTGTAAGCTTCACTACCACCAACAATAACCATGTTTTTTATACCCATATCTTTGGAAAATTCAACGGCGTCTGTAATTTCCCTAACATCGTTAGCATGTACATATAATTTTTTAGAACCATTAAATAAGCCTAATGTGGCTTCATAAGGTAAGTTTCTAACTTCTTTATTTCCGTTGGCATAGGCTTTTGCCTGCAGCATAAAATCTTTTAATTTATCAATAGTTTCTGTGTACTCTTTATTGGGGGTATAACCCCTGTCTTCTCCCATCCACCATCTTCCCCTTCTAAAGGTATTTGGCCAATTTATATGTATGCCATCATCTACTTTAACGGCAGCATCTTCCCAGTTCCAAGCATCTAATTGCACAACTGATGAGGTTCCTGAAATCAAATTACCTCTTGGAGTTATCTGAGCAAGTAAAACACCATTTGGACGTAGGCTTTCAACTACTCTAGATTCAGCATTATATGCTATCAAACTTCTTACGTGTGGAATCATCTCCCCGGTATCACTGTCATCAATAGAGGCCTTAACGGCATCTACTTCACCAAGTCCCAAGGTTGAGTTGGGCATTATGAACCCCGGGTACACATGTTTTCCTTCAGCATTGATTACTTTTCCTTTTGGAGAAATATTTTCAGCAGATGTACCAA
>JAGQYU010000283.1 GCA_020435885.1 Flavobacteriaceae bacterium | reverse complement strand
TAGATAATAGAGGCAGCCATTTTTACTTAGCTATGTATTGGGCGGAAGAGCTGGCTAAGCAACATAACGCATCTCTAAAAGAAAAATTCAGCATTGTAGCAAAATCACTTAAAGATAAAGAAGCTGAAATTGTTAAAGATCTTATTGAGGTGCAAGGGAACCCTGTAGATATGGGTGGATATTACATGCCAAATGAAGAATTAACAAATAATGCCATGAGGCCTAGTAGTATTTTCAACGATATTATAACCTCTATATAAACAAAAAAAAGCCGATAGAAATCTATCGGCTTTTCCATTCAAAATTACTCAAACCATCCTAACTAACCTCTGAGGCAATGAAACCTCATATTCTGCTTTACCTAAACTTTCTACTATTTTTTGTCTAGTAGATTTACTTTTATGACACATTAAAAAGAAAAAAGTCACATTTCTACCATCAAATTCTAAAGAAGAGAAAATAATTATGTTAAAATAATAGGGATTACATATCACAAAACCATACCATTATAAAAGTAAATTGTTTATTTTTGGGGCATGGATTTTATAAAGATTACCGAGCAAGATTCCAAATACAATCATTTGGAATCCATGAGCATAGCAGAACTGCTCGTTAACATAAATAACGAAGACAAAACTGTTCCCTTAGCGGTTGAAAGATCAATCCCTCAAGTAAAAGAGTTAGTAGAACAGGTAGTTTCCAAACTTAAAAAAGGTGGAAGACTTTTTTATATGGGTGCAGGTACTAGTGGCAGATTAGGTATTGTCGATGCTTCTGAATGCCCTCCTACTTTTGGTGTTCCCTATGATTTAGTGATAGGAATTATTGCCGGAGGCGACCATGCCATAAGAAAAGCGGTAGAGTTTGCCGAAGATTCTACCACTCAGGGTTGGGATGATTTGATGACTTATAATATTTCTGAAAATGATATAGTTGTAGGGATAGCTGCCTCAGGTACGACTCCGTACGTTATCAGCGCTTTAGAAAAGTGTAATAAAAACAATATCATTACCGGATGTGTAACCTGCAATGCTAACAGTCCCTTATCCAAAGCTGCTCAATTTCCTGTTGAAGTGGTGGTAGGCCCTGAGTTTGTAACTGGCAGTTCTAGAATGAAAGCCGGTACCGCCCAAAAACTGGTACTTAATATGATAACCACTGCCACTATGATCCAGTTAGGGAAGATAAAAGGTAACAAAATGATCGATATGCAACTTTCTAATAATAAGTTGGTTGACAGAGGTGCACGAATGTTAATGAATGAATTACACATCGATCAATCATTTGCTGAACAGCTTCTCCAAAAGTATGGTAATGTTAGAGCTGCCATAAACAATTTCCATCATGAAAAGCAGTAAGCCTTCTTTTTTCAAAGCATCGAGGTATTTATTAATTGCCCTGCCATTATTGTTTTTAGCACCGATAACATTCACAATAGGCTTAAAAGCTTTGAAACTTGACGGAAAATATGCATTATTAATTTTAGGTTCACTACTTGCCTTAGCAGCCATTATTATAACGGCCGTTGGTGTTATTAAACTGACCAATTACATCTTTGACAGAGATAAATAATGCTTAAAAGGAAGGCCTTTTTTACAAAACTTTTCCAATGGGAACACTGGCCTACTTATATGTTCTATGTGCCTCTTATACCCTACTATATATTTTGTGCACTAAAAGCCAAAAATCTTGTCTTTTACTTAGCAACAAATCCTTGCATGAAATACTCGGGAAATGGATCTGAATCAAAGTTTAAGACACTTCAATTAATTCCTCAACAATATACACCTAAATCCATTTTAGCAACACAAAACATCCCTTTTACTGAAATACTAAAAACATTAAAATATAATAAAATTGCATTTCCACTAATTGCAAAACCCGATGTGGGTTTTAGAGGCTATCTTGTAAAAAAAATCAATTCCGAAAAAGAATTGGAGGAATATCTACTCAAAAATGATATTGATATAATTCTGCAGGAATTTATCGACCTTCCTAATGAGTGTGGTATTTTCTATTACAGATTACCCAACAACACCCACGGCACTATTACATCAATTACTTTAAAGAAGTTCTTAAAAATTACCGGCGATGGCAATTCAACTTTATCAGAGCTTATCTGTAAAGATAAAAGAGCTTTTTTATATTGGGATATTCTAAAAAATTTGCATGAAGATAAAATTGACAATGTGTTAGATCAAGGAGAAATGATGCAACTTTCAGTTATTGGAAATCATTCTAAAGGAACACAATTTATCAATGGTAATCACCTTATAAATAACGATTTAACATTAATGTTAGATGGTTTATTGAAGCAAATAAACGGTTGGAATTTCGGTCGATTAGATCTTAAATACAATCATTTTGATGAATTTACCGTGGGTAAAAATTTTAAGATTTTAGAACTGAACGGAATCATTGCCGAGCCCACCCATATTTATGATCCATCAAAATGTTCTTATCCTAAAGCGGTAAAAACCATTAAAGATCATTGGAAAATCATTGACCAGATAGCTACTCTCAACCATAAAAACAACAATATTCCTTACCCAAAAGTTATTCCTTATTTAAAAGATATGCTGCGGTTAAGAAAACACTCTAAAAAAATAATCCGCCTTAATAAAACTGCTTGATTAATGTTCGGTTACCTTATTCCGAGGTGTGGAAGGGTTATAACCAAAATCAGCATCGGGTAGTTCAATACCTAGTTTAGAAATTATATAACCAATACTGGCAAAATGATGAATTGCATGGCTATGCGCTTGTATAAGAACCGAAGCCAGCGTATAATTTGTAGTTACTTTACCAAGACCCAAATCATCCGTAACAGCGACTAACTGATCTAAATTTTCATTAGAAAGTTCATCTAATTTACCTAAAATCTCTTGAAAATAATGTAATCCAAAAGTTGTTTTTTGCTCGGCTAACTCGTTCCTTTTTCTTGCAGAAAGGTCTATATTTTTTGTTTCCAAACCACAAAAAATACAATCAAAAACATCTAAAATGTGGCGCATATGACCACCGATACTTGAATGATAGGGCTCTACTGAAATGTCACTATACTGCTCATCATCAATAGATTGCAATAACTTAACTCCTCTTTGTAAATTAAGCTCAATAGCTTTTAACATTCTTGTACTTTGATTATTTTAAATGGTTAGACGCAAATATAACAATTTAATTACGTTGATATAATTTTAAAAATATATTTAGCCAAAAGTAATGAACAATCAAAAACACTAAAAGATTACAATTTTGTAATGGTTACTATCCCTAATACTAAAAACAAAATACTTAAAATATAATTGATGTTTTTTGCGATGAACTGCACTTTTTTAGTGATGTAAGAAGCAAAATATGCATAAGTAATAAAAAGTAGAAAAGCTCCTAACGAAGCTCCAACTATAAAAATAACAATATATGGCTGTTCTAAGATCAGCTTATCTTTTGAGCTTAAATAAGCACTAATTGCCAAATAAAACGGAACTGCCAACATATTGATAGAAGACATAAATACACCCGTAAAAAATACACTGCCTTTCTTTCTTTTTCCCTCTCCTTTAAATTTTTTACGTGCTTGCAAAAAGAAAAATACAGCCAAGGCAAAAAACACAAAAACACCTGCCAATGTTAAATTATCAAGTATATGCGGGTGTTTGTTTAGGTAATCGGCAAAAAACAAAGCTATCATTGCTTGTATAAACACTACTAATGCCGCTCCTGCTGAAAAGATAACTCCTTGTTTTAAACCTCTGTCAATGGCATAGCGTACGGCCGTCATATTTAACATCCCCGGAGCTAATAACCCTCCGTATCCCATCAATAATCCATATAAAAAGTGTGAAAAAAACAACATTTTCAAAAAATTAAAAATCTCTGCAAAATAAAGGGTTTTATTGCTATTTTACTGATACTTTCATCACTAAATTATAATTGTTTAAAATTTTTTGGCACGCTCTTTGAAAATTATGAAACATAGCGGAAGCCGAAAAGCTGAAGAGTAGGCATAACCCAAAACCATTAATTATGAAAAAACTTGTACTCACATTCGTAGCATTGCTTTTGATGGTTTCTACAGTTGAAGCCAACAATAGCATTTTAACAACAAGCAGCAACGAGGGTTATGTAAAAATCCACAAAGCAAGCCCAATTCAGTTTGTTGAAAAAGGAATTAAATTTTCAGTTTATCCAAATGGAACATTTGATTTTGTATCAAATTCCAGAGCCTTTACTCCAAGCAGAAATGCTTACAGCTATAATAAGTATTATAGCAATTCTCACAGAAACAACCTATACATTATAAAAGACAGATACGGGCGCATTGTTAGAGTTAACAACGTACTGATTAATTACAACAGAGTAGGAAATGTAACGCAAATTGGCTCAGTAGATATTGATTATCATAGGAATAGAATGACTCAAATAGGCAATTTGCATATAGTTTACAATCGATCTGGGTATGTAAAATACATCGGTTCAGTTAAACCAAGATTTGATTATAGAGTTTATAGATATGACAGTTTTTACAACGGAATGATCCTTGATTTTGATGACGATTACTTTTTTGATGATCATTTTTACAATGACTTTGATGATTATGATGAAGATGATAACTTTTACTACTACAAATCAAAAAAAGACGATGCAAAGGTTATCAAACGTAAAAAAGGGCATGATGATGAATTAAACAGCGATAGAAAAAGAAGAAGTTAAATGCCTTTCGTCCTGCTCCACTTGGAGCAGGATTTTTTTTATTTCTTCAAATATCGGTTTAGCAATACGTTTACTTCTTCAGAAATGTTCATTCTAAATACGGCAAAAACATATAAAACTGTAATTACTGCTGATTTTAGAACAATAGCAATTATTGGGTGAAATGGCAATTCAACAAAATAGAACAGCAAAAAGATTGCTAAAATAAGCCCCAACAACTTTAATGTGTTTACCGTAAAAGGTTGCATATCCATTTTCTTCTTCAAATAGAAAACTTTAAACGTACTAAAAACAACCACCACAAGCAATGTTGCCAAAGCAGCTCCGTTTATACCAATGGCTTTTATCAACCATCTGTTCAGCAAAATTACTGACAAGGCCATAGCAATGGAAAAATAGAAGAAAACCTTATAATATTTAGAGTTACTTAAAATAGCTCCGTTGGTGCTCAACGCCAGTTTATACAATTCTGAAACAGAGATCATTAATACAATAATAACTCCAACAGAATACTCAGGTTTATTGATCAAATTGTACAGATCATTCACATTAAGGTTTATCAGCAAAAAGAGCAACCCACCTGCAATCAGCAAAGTAATAGAACTCTTTTTATACAAATTATTAACCTCTTTCAGATTATTCTCATTCAGTTCTTTCGCCGTTAGCGGAATGATAATTTGCTGCATAGCTCTGTAGGGTATCCCAATAACAGAAGCAATATAAATCCCAACAGAATAATAAGCAACTTTAGCGATCTGCTCCATCTGAGGGATCATAAATTTATCAATATCCAACAAAATACTACCCGCAGAACCCGCCATAATAATATAAAAGGAATATAACAAGACTTGTTTACTATTATCAGGGATTTTGAATATAAATCGTGGTGCATACAATTTGAACGCATAGAACATCATAATGAGCATTCGCAATCCATAAACAATAACCATTGCGTAGATAAATTGCACATCATCAATCAGTTTAAAATAAACAGCAAATAATAAAAGTGTTGTTAAAACCCTTGCAAAAACTTCTTTAACAAAATTACCAAAGACCGATTGAAGCTGAATTCTGCTAAATGCATAAAAAACTTCAAAATACCCCATAAAAACCGCAACCATAAAAATATACTTAGTATAAGGTTTAATGATAGGGTTTTCGTCGGAAATCCAATTGGAAATCGTTTCATACGCCAATGAACCAACAAAAGCCAACGGAATGATTATCACCAAAGGAAGAATAAGCGCTGTTGTTAAAAACTGGTCTTTTTCCTGTTTCGTTTTGTAAGCACTATAAAATTTTATAATGGTATGTTGCATACCTAACACCATTAAAGGCATTAAAATATTTGCCGTAGAAAGCAAAAAGTTGATCAGCCCGTAATAATCTTCATTTAAGAAATGTGTATATAAAAACAGTACGTTTATCCCTCCAATGGCAAAGCCCAGAAAGATAATAACAGTATTTATTGCGGACTGTTTAACAACAATACCCATTGCTAATTTAGTATCATTTTTTTTGTCATATAGTTAAATCTCCAAAACAGCATAACAGCTGAAGCGGTAAGCCCAGCTAGCAAACCTATCCATATTCCTACACTTCCATACACGTCTTCTTTTCCTAAGAAATAACAGATGGGAAAACCAATCAGCCAATAAGCTATAAACGTAATTAATGTAGGGATTCTTACATCCTGCATTCCTCTTAGGGCTCCTAATGCCACTACTTGTAACCCGTCGGATATTTGAAAAACAGCCGCAACCAACAGTAATTTAGATGCTAGAGAAATTACTTGAGCATTATCAGCCATATTTTGTACATCATTCACATCTAAATACATTTTGGGAAGCTCTTTGTTCAACAGCATAAATATTAATGCAAAAACAGTTTCTATGAATATGGTTAATATGAATATAGAGAATGCTATTCGTCGTAGTTCTACATAATTTTTAAGCCCTTTTTGATTGCCCACACGTATCATAGCGGCTACACTCAATCCAATAGCTACCATAAAGGTCATAGACGCTAAATTCAATGCTATTTGATTTGCCGCCTGCGGATTTTTACCTAAAACTCCTGAAAGCCATATAGCTACGGTAAAAATAGCCACTTCAAAGAACATTTGTAATGATGATGGCAACCCAAGGTTGATGATCTTTTTCAGGATTGCTTTCTTTAACCTCCTAAAATTAAAATTATCATCAACATATGGTTTGAACTTTTCTTTAGAACGCAACAACAAGGCAATAAATATCAACATAATAACCCTTGAAGCTAGCGTACCAATAGCTGCACCCACAACACCTAACTGCGGCATACCAAACTTACCAAAAATGAATATGTAGTTCAACACCACATTAACAACATTGGCCAATAAAGTAGCATACATGGCGTATTTGGTTTCAGAAAGTCCGTCAGCAAATTGCTTAAATGCTTGAAACATAATGAGTGGTATCAACGAAAAAGCTACCAAACTCAAATAGGGCATAGCTAATTCTACCACTTCTTTAGGTTGTTTCATGTAATACATGGCAGGTCGTGCCCCCATGATCATTAAAAAAAGTAATATCCCTAAGACTGTACATAAGAACAACCCATGGTTAAATGCCTTTTTACCCTTATCAACATTTCCTTCACCATCTGCCTCAGCAACTAAAGGTGTTATGGCTGTAGAAAAACCAATACCTAAACTCATGGCAATAAATATGAAACTATTCCCTAACGAAACTGCAGCCAACTCAGCAGTTCCTAATTGACCTACCATTACATTATCAATAAAACCGACCAGTGTATGGCCAATCATACCCAGCATTACAGGATAGGCTAACTTAAGATTATAAGCAAATTCAGAAGTGTATGATTTAAGGTTCAAAAGTATAGGATTTGCAATAAGTTGGTAAAGGTAATTGATTTGAAATTTAAAACAATAGGCTGATTATTAACAATTGACATTTGTCATGTTTTTTATAATTTATAATTCTTTATTTTGATGATAATAAAATTTGAACATAGTTTTCATATTAAATTTTATCAAAATGGCAAAAGTAAAAGGTGCAATTGTAGTTGATACGGAAACTTGTAAAGGATGCGAAGTATGTATTCCTGTTTGCCCGGAGAATGTTATAAGCATGTCTTCAAAAGTAAACCGAAAAGGATATCACTATGCATACATGAGCAACCCAGAAGCATGTACCGGTTGCACAAATTGCGGAATTGTTTGCCCAGACAGAGCTATTTCTGTTTACAGGGTTAAACTTACCGCCTAAAAAAATTAAAAAAATGGCCGATCTTAAATTAATGAAGGGCAACGAAGCTTTGGCCGAAGCCGCCATAAGAGCAGGCGTAGACGCCTACTTCGGTTACCCTATCACTCCACAATCTGAAGTTATAGAATACTTAATGAGCCAGCAACCAGAAAAGCGTACCGGCATGGTCGTTTTACAGGCAGAAAGCGAAGTGGCCGCCATCAATATGGTGTATGGTGCAGCAAGCACCGGAAAAAAAGTAATGACCTCCTCCTCCAGCCCCGGAATTTCTTTAAAACTTGAAGGGATCTCTTATTTGGCCGGAGCGGAATTACCTGCCGTAATAGTTAATGTAGTGCGCGGAGGCCCCGGTTTAGGTACCATTCAGCCTTCACAGGCAGATTATTTTCAATCTGTAAAAGGTGGCGGACATGGCGATTATAAACTATACGTATTGGCACCCGCATCCGTTCAAGAAATGTCTGATTTTGTAGCCGATGCTTTTGACATCGCTTTTAAATATAGAGCTCCTGTACTTATTCTTTCAGACGGCCTTATCGGACAAATGATGGAAAAAGTAGTATTGAAAGATGAAAAACCAAGACTAAGCAACGAGGAGATCATCAAACAATATGGAAGCTGGGCTGTTACAGGCAAAAAAGATAGAGAGCGTAATATCATTACTTCTTTAGACCTCCAAGCTGAAAAGATGGAAGCCAGAGTTCACAGACTGCTCAAAAAATATGGGCAAATGGAAAAAGAAGATCTGAGATATGAAGAAGTGCATTGCGAAGACGCCGAATATCTATTTGTAGCCTATGGCTCTAGTGCTCGTATTGCATTGAAAGCGGTTGAGTTAGCTAGAGAAAAAGGTATAAAAGCAGGCCTGCTACGTCCAATAACCTTGTTCCCATTCCCTAAAAAACAACTCTTCAAATTAGCCGATCAGGTTAAAGGTATGTTGAGTGTTGAATTGAATGCCGGGCAAATGGTAGAAGACGTTAGACTGGCTGTAGAACATAAAGTTCCTGTAGAACATTTTGGAAGAACTGGCGGTATCATTCATACCCCTGAAGAAGTATTGGAAGCTTTAGAACAAAAAATAATGAATCATGGAAGTATTAGACATCATAAAACCCGAGAATCAGGTATTCTGCAAAACTAAATTAATGACAGACACATCCCTGTCTTATTGCCCGGGTTGTGGACATGGTACGGCTCATAACTTAACTATGGAAGTTATAGACGAGTTGGGCATTGCAGAAAATACTATTGGTGTTGCACCTGTGGGATGTTCTGTACTAGCTTATGACTTTATGAATATAGATATGACACAAGCTGCACATGGTAGAGCTCCTGCTTTGGCAACTGCTATTTCCAGGCTGTGGCCTGAAAAATATGTTTTTACCTATCAAGGTGATGGCGACCTAGCCGCCATAGGTACTGCAGAAACCATCCATGCTTGTAACCGTGGCGAAAATATTGTGATTATATTTGTGAATAACGGTATCTACGGTATGACCGGAGGACAAATGGCTCCTACTACTTTAAGCGGAATGAAAACTTCTACCTCGCCTTATGGTAGAGATGTTGAAAAAATGGGAGCTCCTATTAGAATGACAGAACTTATTTCAAATCTTCCAGGGGTTTACTATGCTACACGCCAATCTGTTCATACACATAAACATGCCAGAAAGGCTAAAAAAGCTATTCAAAAAGCTTTTGAAAATACACGTTTAAACAAAGGGTTATCTTTTGTTGAAATTGTTTCTAACTGTAATTCAGGATGGAAAATGACTCCTAACGATGCAAATCATTGGATGGAAGAAAATATGTTCCCTTACTTTCCGCTAGGTGACATTAAAGTTGATGGTAAATTAAAATCAGTAGCACAATGACAGAAGAAATAATTATAGCAGGTTTTGGTGGGCAAGGTGTACTTTCCATGGGAAAAATACTGGCCTACTCAGGCATAATGCAAGACGAGGAAGTAAGCTGGATGCCATCATACGGCCCCGAAATGCGAGGTGGTACTGCAAATGTGACTGTAATTTTAAGTGATGAACGTATCAGTTCACCATACCTAAAGGTGTATGATACGGCTATTATCTTAAACCAACAATCTATGGATAAGTTTGAAGATACTGTAAAACCTGGTGGTGTTTTGTTATATGACCCAAATGGTATTACACATCATCCTACGCGTACAGATATTAATATTTATCAGATTGAAGGTACTAAGCTGGCTGCCGAAATGGGCAATAAAAAAGTCTTTAATATGGTGATTTTAGGCGGCTACTTAAAAATTAAACCTGTTGTAAAATTGGAAAATGTAGTTGAAGGTCTTAAAAAATCCTTATCAGAAAGGTATCACCATCTCATCCCTTTGAACATTGAAGCCATATCATTGGGTATGGAAAAAGTGGTGCCTCATACAGTTGAAGCCTATAGTAATATTTAATATATATAATTGTGTGATAATAGCACCTGGCAATTTTGTCAGGTGTTGTTTTTTATACATGTTTCATCATTACAATGCTTCTAAATTTTACGTATCT
>JAGQYU010000282.1 GCA_020435885.1 Flavobacteriaceae bacterium | reverse complement strand
AAACCATATCAGAAATAGACCTGTACAACATATTTACAGAATCTACCAACAATAACACATAATTGCCCATCAGAATCAAAATGAAAGACCCAGAAAGCCCTGGCAATGTCATCCCCGAAACGCCAATAATACCACAGAAAAATACAAACCAAAGATTATCATTCTCTTTAGCAGGACTCATAAAACTTATCAAAACTCCCAGAGTTATTCCAGCAACCATTCCTATAATGTTCTTGGTTTGCCAATCATTAAATTGTTTACCGATATAATAAATAGAACCTATAATTAGACCAAAAAAGGTACTCCAGACATATAATTCGTAATTTCTTAAAAAATAATCAAGTACCAACGAGACACTAAAGTAGCTGAATACACTTCCTGAAAAAACTAACAATAAGAACTGTGCATTCGTATATTGAAAGAAACTTTTAAACCTACCATTGAAAAGTAATTTAAAAGCCTTGCCATTTACTTTTTGCAACGAATAAATCAGCTCTTCATAAAAACCAGTAACAAAGGCCACTATACCTCCGGAAACCCCGGGAACCTTATTAGCAGCACCCATAGCCAAGCCTTTTATAAAGAGCAGAATTTTATCAGTAAATGTTCTTGTTTTAGCCATGCTACAACACTTTTACTTTGGCAGATTTTTCAAGTAATACAATCACTAAAAAACCAATGATTGCCAATACAATAGCGTATGTAAGTTGTGAGTTTCCATCATACGAAAATGGCGAAATACTTTCTTCCCTAAGTATCTTTAGTTTACCATTGATCATTTCAGATTCCAACACTTTTTTCCATGGCCATATTTTATTTAATGAGCCTGCCACGAAACCTGTCAATACCGCTAATGTTACATTGTGATATTTATCAAACAACCATTTTAAAAGTCTTGAAAAACTTAATAGACCTATAATAGCGCCTCCTATTAAAAAGAAAAGTGTTTTAAAATCCTTGTCATGCAAAGCATCTAACACTGGCTTGTAAGCTCCCAACAACAGTAAAATAAAACTTCCGGAAATACCCGGTAAGATCATAGCACATATGGCTAAAGCACCTGCAAAAAACATAAACCAACCTGAAGAAATACTATTAGACATAGGTGGCAAAATAGTTATGTAATAAGCTAAGAATCCTCCTGTTAAAAGCATTAAAATTGTTAAAAGATTCCACTTTTTTATATGCTTTGCTATATAAAAAATACTAGCAAATACTAGCCCAAAAAAGAAAGACCATAATAATATTGGTTTATTTTCTAACAACCATTTTATTAGCTGTGCCAGAGATAAAATACTAGTGCCTATCCCTGCCAACAAAGCAATTAAAAAATTGCCATTTATAGTTTTCCATGCGGCTTTAACCCCTTTTTTTCGTAACGTTCTTATAGCCTCAAGATTAAAAGAATTAATCGTTTTTAACAATTCTTCATAAATACCTGATATAAAAGCAATTGTACCTCCAGAAACCCCCGGAACCACATCCGCAGCCCCCATGGCAATCCCTTTAAAAAAAATGATTAAATAATCCTTTAACGTTCTTTTCATTCCTAAAAATTGAGTCTCAAAGATAGTTAAATTGTTATTAGTTTATAGTATAAAGTGTATCATAGAAATATTTGTACATTTGCCAAGTATTCAAAACCTATTTTGTTGATGAAATATAGAATGACAATTATTATTCCCGTGTACAACGAGATTGATAATTTAGACAGAATTGCAACTACTTTTTTAGACTATTTTTCAAAAAGTAATACAAAAAGCAAGGTTCTTTTTATTGATGACGGATCGTCTGACGGCAGTTTCAAAAAAATTGAAGAAATATGTGCAGCTAATAAAGATTTTGAATACTTAAAGTTTAAAAAGAACTGTGGTTTGAGTGCCGCTATAAAAGCCGGAATAGATTACAGTACTACTGAACTTATCGGTTATATTGATGCCGATCTGCAAACTACTCCTTATGATTTTGATGTACTCTTAAAAGATATAGATCAATACGAAGCTGTAATAGGTTTTAGAGGTAAACGAAAAGACACGTTAAATAAAAAAATACAATCTCTCATTGCCAATAGTATTAGACGTGCTTTAATAAATGATGGAATTATTGATACCGGTTGCCCGTTAAAAGTCATTAGAACAGACGTAGCCAAAAAGATACCTTTTTTTAGTGGAATGCACAGGTTCTTACCGGCTTTGATCCAACTACAAGGAGGCAACGTAAAGCAAATTAATGTACAACATTTTGAAAGAGTTGCCGGAAAATCAAAATTTAATTTACTGAATCGTTCTGTTGGGCCATTAAAAGATGCCTTTGCTTACAGATGGATGCGCAGCCGATATATCAATTACGAAGTTGAAAAAACAACTATGCACTAATGAGCGAATGGTTATCATATAAATCATTTGTGTACATTATTGGTTTTACCGCCCAAATTTTGTTTTCTGCCAGATTAATCCTACAATGGATACTTTCTGAAAAAGCCAATAAAGTACTTACACCCAGACTTTTCTGGCAACTAAGCCTTATAGCATCGTTCTTACTTTTTGTTTATGGATGGATACGTGATGATTTTGCCATAATGCTCGGTCAATCACTCACCTATTTCATTTACATACGGAATATGCATTTGCAGGGCTCATGGAAAAAACTGCCTAAAATCATTCGAATATTTTTAGTGATATTTCCATTTATGGTAGCTATTTATGCCTTCAATAATAATCAAATAGATTTAGAAAGATTATTCAAGAACGAAAACATCCCTATGACCTTGCTTATTTGGGGAGCTGTAGGACAGATAATTTTTACATTGCGATTTGTTTATCAATGGATTTATTCCGAAAAAAGGAAAGAGTCAAGTCTTCCATTAGGTTTTTGGGTATTAAGTCTTACGGGTTCATTAATGATTTTGAGTTATGCCATCATTAGAAAAGACCCTGTTCTGTTTTTTGGGCAATCTTTTGGTTTTGTGGTCTATTTAAGAAATATTATTTTATTGCTGAAGCACAAAAAACATGGCGCCAACTAAACTGTTCAACATATTTTTACTTATAGCTGCCATTGCTCTTTTGATTAATGTGGGTTCGTATGGTGTTACCGAAAGCAGTGATGCCAGATATGCCGAAATTTCCAGAAAAATGTTTGTAAGCGGTGATTATATGCACCCTGATCTATTAGATGTTCATCATTATCATAAGCCACCATTAACGTATCAAATAACTGCATTGGGCTATAGCATTTTTGGTATCAATACGTTTGGGGCTCGTTTCTTTTTACAAATAGCCATATTAATACAACTTATATTGGTCTTTCAACTTTCTAAATTGCTGTTCAACAATGAAAAAACTGCACTATGGGCCAGTATCATTTATTTTAGTTTTCCGTTGGTATTAATCTCTTCAAGAAACTTAACTACCGATGCTTTTTTAGCAACTTTTGAACTGTTAACTGTGTATTGCTGGGTTGTTTATCGCAAAAAAGGAGCTATAAAATGGTTATATTTTTTTACGATAAGTCTTGCTTTAGGTTTCCTTACTAAAGGGCCTGTTGTATTTATAGTACCATTAATTTTTATATTATTTTTTAATACATCCGAAAGGGCTAAGCACAACATAAACATCCACCACTTACTGGCATGGCTCTTATTTATTGCAATTGCAGGCTCATGGTTCTTTTATTTAGTTGCCGAAAACAGTATCTTTTTAGATTACTTTTTAGGAAGGCAAACTGCAGAGAGGTTCTCTGAAAACGTATTTGGAAGAACTGAGCCTTTTTGGTATTTCTTAGTTTTTTCACCATTAGTAGGGCTGCCATGGTTTTTTGTTTTATTATATTTATTAAAAATCAACAAAAGGTTAATAAAATACAGATCAACCTACCTTATATTGCTGATGAGTTGTGTTATACCTCTCATCTTTTTTTCTATTTCCTCCTCAAAAAGAATATTATACATCTTGCCTATTTACAGCACGTTATCTATCTTAACAGCACAACTTTTTTCCTTAACGGGAGAGAATAAGTTAAAACCTGTAAAATTTATTATCATAGGCTTTATATTATTAATCAGTACTGTTTTTGTTGCGGCTCCTTTTATTGAAAAAATTGACTTGAACTTACCGATAAGTATTGCCATTTTGGGATTATTACTCATACTAACAACATTTATCATTTTCAGAAAAACTGTATTATCTGGTAAATCCAAACTTGTGGCATTAACCCTCATTACAACTGTCGTATTATTAATTACAAGTTCTCATGTGTTCTCTAATAATGAATTAAAAGTAAATGCTACCAAACCAATTACCGATTTCATAAAACAGCAAAAACTCTCTGATAGGAATATTTTAGTTTACAATACTAGAAAATCATCTATAGCTTTTGGATTGAACAAATCAATTATTTCGCTTAATAACGGTCATGAAAGTTTAGCCCGTGAAACTCAATTTGAAACTTCCGAAAACTGGAAGAAATATTTGGTAGACCTTAAAAATGATGACGAAGTTAATTATCTAAAACAGCTTTTAGAACAACCTACAGTATTAATATCCAACAAAAAATTAACATCAAATACCGAGTGGATTCTTAACCATTATAAAAACAAAAAAGAGATGGGTAAATGGACTATTTACTACTAAACTTTTTTAGAATACGTTGTACATCTTGCCTTTTAAGTAACTCAGGATATAGCTCCTTAAATACAGCATAGTAAGTAAACTCTATGTTTAGTGCCCGCTCTAATGCTTTAAGGCCTTTTTTCTCTTTATTAGTGAGAAAATACATGCCTGCTAACCTGAACTCAATTTCAGCAAAATCATCATAAAATTCTTTTGCTCTTGTAAGCACTGACATAGCATCATCATATTCACCTAAAAAGTGTAATACATCTATCAAAGCTGTAAAAATTTCTAGGGTATAGTCTTGAAGTTCTATACACTTTTGAAACCCCCTCGAGGCTTCTTCGAACAATTCTAGTTTTAAATTGATTTCAGCATATTTTGACCAATACACAGGGTTTTCACCATCAATTTGAATGGCTTTATTGATAAAATATAATGCTTTTTGAAAATTCTTATTCTTTAAATACAAATTAGTCAACGCCAACCAGCCTTTGTCTAACAACGGATCTTCTTTTACCGTTTTATTGTAGAATTTTAAAGCAGTTTTATCATTATTTAGTTTTTCATAGCATTTCCCAATCCTAAGATATGAAAATGAAGACCCATCTTCCAACTCAATGGTTATCTGATAGTTAGCAATAGCTTCTTCATATTTACCCAACTCCTCAAGAGTTTTTGCTTTTTCAAGATAAGCACCTATAAAATGCTCATCAATTAAAATAGAATAATCAAAAGCTTTTAATGCTTCCGTATAATTTTCAGTAATAAAATATTGTCTTCCTAACTGATGCCATGCTATCTCGCAATAAGGGTCTTTATCAATATAATCTGTCAAATACACTATCGCTTCTTCATGCTGACCAAGCATATCATAGCAATAAATTACATTGTATAACGAAGAATAATCATCATACTCAACTTCCAAACATTTTGCAAAATTTAATCTGGCCGTATCATAATCTTCCAAATACAGATATTCCATCCCAATCAAAGATAGTACATCTACTTCATCATCAGTATATAACAATGCAGTATGCAGAGCGTCTATAGCATCTTTATGAAGATCTCTTTTTGAAAGAAGTGAAGCTTTATGCAAAAAAACCTGATCGTTCAAAGGTTCTATACGTTCCAGCTCTTTTAGAAGTACTTCAGCCTTGTCCAACTTATCTTCATATAGCAATAACTCAACATCCACCAATTTTAACTCAATAGAGCCCGGGTGTTGTTTTAACCCAAGTTCCAACGCTTTTTTGGCTAATGAAAGTTTACCAACGTTCATATAATGCAAAATAATTTCTTCAAACTCAGCCGAGTCGAAAAAATAAACATTATTGGTCTTTAACATTGATTCAAACTTTGACAATGGTAATTCATCGTCATTATTTGGGAATAGCTGCATAAGTATGGTTTTCTTGCTGATTAAAAATAGTACAACTAC
Source organism: Flavobacteriaceae bacterium (assembly GCA_020435885.1). Lineage (GTDB taxonomy): Bacteria > Bacteroidota > Bacteroidia > Flavobacteriales > Flavobacteriaceae > Aureibaculum. Next base: position 6,253 of record JAGQYU010000282.1, on the reverse strand, counting down.
TTTTTTTATCCGGCCAAATGCTGAAATGTTTTTAACAAATTAATTAACACCCGCTAAACTATACAGGTTCTTAAAAAAATTGTATTTTTGTATTCCAAACAACGTTTGGTTGCTGCTATGGCAAAAAAGACTTTACTTAACTCTAAAGACATCCAAATCATCCTTCACAGACTGGCATGTCAACTCATTGAGAATCACACAGATTTTTCCAATACAGTACTTATAGGTTTACAGCCCAGAGGAACTTTTTTGGCAAAAAGATTAGTGCAATTACTTGAAAATGAGTACAAAGTAAAAAATATCAAACTTGGTTTACTAGATATTACTTTTTATAGAGATGATTTCAGACGACGTGAAGAGCCTCTAAAAGCCAGCAATACTTCTATCGATTTTATTGTGGAGGATAAAAGAGTGGTTTTAATCGACGATGTCTTGTTTTCAGGAAGAAGTATCAGAGCAGCTTTAACTGCCATTCAATCTTTCGGAAGACCACTTTCAGTTGAACTTTTGGTATTGATAGACAGAAGATTTAGCAGACATTTACCCATTCAGCCGGATTATAAAGGAAGTCAAGTAGATGTAATAAACTCTGAAAAAGTGAAGGTCTCTTGGGTAGAAAACGACAAAAAAGATGCAGTTTATATTATAAACGAAAACTAAAATGGATCAGCTAAGTGTAGAACATCTGTTAGGAATAAAATATCTAAAAAAAGAAGATATAGAACTAATTTTCAAAACGGCTGATCATTTTAAAGAAGTAATAAACCGGCCTATTAAAAAAGTGCCTTCGTTGCGAGATATTACCATTGCCAACCTCTTTTTTGAAAACAGTACCAGAACAAAACTTTCGTTTGAACTGGCCGAAAAAAGACTATCTGCAGACATCATCAACTTTTCAGCATCACAATCATCCGTAAAAAAAGGAGAAACCTTAATTGACACGGTTAACAATATCCTTTCCATGAAAGTTGATATTGTGGTAATGAGGCATCCTAATGCCGGCGCAGGAGTTTTTCTTTCCAAACATGTAAATGCAAGAATTGTAAATGCTGGTGACGGGGCTCATGAACATCCAACGCAGGCATTGTTGGATTCCTATTCTATACGAGAAAAATTAGGCTCGGTAAAAGGTAAAAAAATTGTAATTATTGGTGATATATTACACTCAAGAGTAGCACTTTCAAACATTTTTGCACTGCAATTACAAGGAGCAACCGTTAAAGTATGTGGCCCTACTACACTCATCCCAAAATATATAACGGAATTGGGGGTAGCAGTTGAAACCAATCTTAAAAAAGCACTGCAATGGTGTGATGTAGCCAACGTGCTAAGGGTACAACATGAGCGTATGGATATTAAATATTTTCCATCTATTAGAGAATATACACAGCTTTTTGGCATCAACAAGCAACTGTTGGATTCCCTCAATAAAAAGATTATAATTATGCACCCTGGACCTATAAACAGGGGTGTGGAAATTACTAGTGATGTGGCTGATTCTGAGCAATCTATCATTTTGAATCAGGTTGAAAACGGAGTGGCTATTAGAATGGCAGCTATCTATCTATTAGCACAACAAATCAAAAAATGATCATTAAGAAAACAGACATAGCCACCATTTTTGAAAGTGATGAAAATACCTTAGAACTTTTTTTTGAAGATTTTTCAAAAAAATATACTACTTTTAAACATGAAAATATAATTATAGACTTTTCTGAAACAAAAGGGGTAAAAAAGGAAAGTATATTGTTATTTTTGCAGCACAGTAAAAAACATGTTAAAAATGGCATGTCTTTTGTGATTGTTGTTAATGATATCAATATAGACGAATTACCAGAGGAGCTAAATACAGCCCCAACAGTTCAAGAAGCCTTAGATATTATAGAAATGGAAAATATAGAACGAGATTTAGGGATATAACAAAAATTGCTTATGGTTAAAAAACTACTATTATTTATTTTTCTTTCAACACTCTCACTTTCCGCTTTTGCTCAGCAGAAAGAAACTGATAAAAAACCGGAATCTGTAACTGTAATCAAAGATGTTGTTGCTACACCCAATCCTTTTAGTGTTACCACAAAGGTGAGGTTTACAGCTATGGCAGAATTTGAAGTAGAATTCTCCGTAAAAGACCTTATCGGAAATGTTGTATATGCACAAAAATATACCACCAAGGTTGGGGCTAATACAATTCCTTTTTACAGAGACAAACTAGATTCAGGTATTTATATCTATTCAATTAAATCCAGTACTGAAATTATTTCGAAACGGATAGTTATTAAATGAGTTTAAGTTTAACCATACTAGGTTGCCACTCGGCCACACCGAGAACTTTCGCTCATCCAACTGCCCAATATCTTGAAATAAATAACAGAGCTTTCTTAATTGATTGCGGAGAGGGTACACAAGTACAGCTAAGAAAATATAAAATCAAGTTTTCAATGATCAACCATGTATTTATTTCACATTTACATGGTGATCATTTCTTTGGTTTAATTGGCCTCATTTCTACTTTCGGCCTGTTGAATCGCCAAAACGACCTACATATTTATGGCCCAAAGGGATTAAAAGAAATTATAGTTCTCCAGCTCAATTTATCAAAATCATGGGTACAATTCAACATTGTTTTTCATGAACTGGAAAGTTCTGAAAGCCAGTTGATTTTTGAAGATGAAAAGGTAGAAGTATTTACTATTCCTCTAGAGCATCGCATCTATACAAACGGGTTCTTTTTTAAAGAAAAAACCGGCGAGCGTAAACTGAATATGGAAGCCATAAAAGAATATCCAGAAATTGATATTTGTGATTATCAAAACATAAAAAATGGTAAAGATTTCACAAAAAATAATGGTGAAATTATTCCAAATAAAGAATTGACTCTTGATCCTCACAAACCGTTGAGTTATGCTTTCTGCAGTGATACAGCTTACAAACCAAGTATAGTTTCTATCATAAAAAATGTAGATCTATTATACCATGAAGCTACATTTTTGAATGACAAAAAAGACCTGACACAAACCACAAAACATTCCACTGCTGAAGAAGCTGCCAAAATTGCTAAAAAAGCAAATGTAGGTCAACTGATTATAGGGCATTATTCCAGTAGATATAACGATCAGAAACTTTTTAAAGAAGAAGCGGAAGCCGTTTTTAGCAAAGTCATTTTGGCACAAGAAGGGAAGATCATAAAAATTGACAGTAAAATGCCTGAAGAACTAGTAATTGATTATCAAAATTTCAGTTAAATTTTTAGGTTTACTAATCTTATACTTCCTTACAGTTATATTTTTATTTAACTTCCTTAAATATTCATAACAATTTCCTAACATTTAACCACCAAAATTTGTAGCAAGTCTTTTTTTTTATGATATTGCGGATCAATTTTACTGATCAACTCAAATAATCATGAAGAAAAAATTAATTCTACTCTACACACTATTAGCACCCATTTTTACTTTTGCACAAGAAAAAGGCCTTGACGAAAGAATTAATGATTGGTTTCAACCTATTACAACAAAATGGGAAGGTATTGTATTCTGGATAGTTCCCGGTACAGGAGTACCATTAGTTGTGTTCATTTTAGTTGGTGGAGCTTTATTCTTCACATTATTTTTTAGGTTTATAAATATTAGAAGATTTCCTTTAGCTATTAATGTTGTTAGAGGAAAACATGATGCTGTCGAAAAACACGGTGTAGAAAAAGCTGATATAAATATTGTTGATGGTGATATACCAGATACAATTAGAGATGAAAGCAAACATGGAGAAGTAAGCCATTTTCAAGCGTTGGCTACAGCCGTGTCGGGTACTGTTGGATTAGGTAATATTGCCGGTGTAGCGTTGGCAATTTCCATTGGAGGGCCAGGTGCCACATTTTGGATGGTTGTTTGCGGTTTATTAAGTATGTCTACAAAATTTGTTGAATGTACTTTAGGTGTTAAATACCGCGATATTGGCCCTGACGGAACCGTATACGGTGGCCCTATGTATTATCTACGTAAAGGATTAGGCCTAAAGGGTTATAAAAGCTTAGGGAAAGTCTTAGCCGTTGTTTTTGCTATATTGTGCGTAGGAGCTTCTTTTGGAGGTGGCAACGCCGTTCAGTCCAATCAAGCGGCCGAACAGTTAGCAACAATGATGGGAATGCAAGGTGGTTATACAGGTACACTAATAGGTACTGTTATTGCAATTATAGTAGGTTTTGTAATTATTGGAGGTATAAAAAGAATTGCATCTGTAACGGAAAAGATAGTTCCTTTTATGGCTGTAATTTATATTCTTGCTTGTTTGGTAGTTATTTTCAGTAATTTCAGCTATATAGATGATGCTTTAACTTTAATTATGAAAGAAGCTTTTAACCCAAGTGCAGGGGTAGGCGGTTTTTTTGGCGTATTGATCACAGGTTTTAGAAGAGCCGTTTTTTCTAACGAAGCTGGAGCTGGTTCTGCTGCCATAGCACACTCTGCCGTAAAAACAAAATACCCTGCCTCTGAAGGACTTGTTTCTTTATTGGAACCATTTATTGATACAGTTGTTATATGTACTATGACAGCCTTAGTTATTATTTTCTACAATAGTGAAGGTATGTTTGCTTATGGTGGAGATGGTTCAGGTCAAGTTATTATAGATGGTATAGCTGTTGGAGGTGTTAATTTAACTTCAATGGCTTTCGAATCTGTAATCCCTTGGTTTCCATATATATTAACTATAGCAGTTATTCTATTTGCAATTTCAACTATGATCTCATGGTCTTACTATGGTTTACAATCATGGAAATTTTTATTTGGAAGAAGCAAGGCTGCTGATATAACTTATAAGTTACTATTCATTGCTTTTATAATTATTGGAGCTGCAGCATCAATGCAAGCAGTATTTGATTTTTCAGATGCAATGATATTGGCATTGGTATTTCCAAATATGATAGGATTACTTTTACTATTCCCTGTTGTTAGAGATGAATTGGTAAAATACCTAAAAGCAATTAATGTTAAACTTACATACTTTAAATAGGTAGTAATAATGCATAATTTCAAATCCCATTTCCGCTATAACAATAGTAAACGAAATGGGATTTTATTTTTAGCCATTATTATAGTCGCTCTACAACTTATTTACTATTTTGTTGATTTTTCAAAACAAAATTCTACCGAAGAACAATCCACAGAAATACTTCAATTCCAACAAGAGATTGATTCGTTAAAGAAAGTAGCACAAGAAGATAGTAAACCTAAGATATTCCCTTTTAACCCCAGTTTCTTAACAGATTATAGAGGTTATCAATTAGGAATGTCAACTGAAGAAATTGACAAATTATTACAGCACAGAGCTGCAGGAAAATACATTAATTCATCAGAAGAATTTCAACAAGTAACCGGCGTAAGCGATTCTTTGCTTAAAACTATTGAGCCGTATTTTAAGTTTCCTGATTGGGTTGTAAAAAACCAAAAGAAAACAACCACTAATGAAAATTCAAAGACAGTTACAAACAGTAAGGCAATTGAAATTAGAGACCTCAATACCGCTTCGGCTAAAGATTTAACAATTGTTAATGGCATTGGCGAAAAATTAGCAAATCGTATAATTAGTTATAGAAACAGACTAGGCGGCTATTCCTTAAACGATCAATTATACGAAGTTTACTATTTGGACAAAGAAGTTGCAGATAGAGTTTTAAAGCAATTTCAGGTACTTTCTAAGCCAACTATTGCCAAAATAAATATAAATACAGCCACTTTTAAAGAAGTACTTTCTATTATTTATATTGATTATGATCTCACTAAAAAAATATTTGAATACAGAGATGAGGTAGCCGAGATTCAATCATTGGATGAATTGAAGAAAATTGAAGGTTTTCCAATAGAAAAATTTAATAGAATAGCCTTATATTTGGAAGCTAAATAATCATGTATTGAAGAATGATGAATTTTGACTACACAGAAGAACAACTACACATTGCCGAATCCGCCAAGAATTTCTCAGAAAAGTACATAAGACCTCATATCATGGAATGGGATGAGGCTCAAACCTTTCCCGTAGATCTTATGAAAAAAGCCGGAGAATATGGCTTTTTAGGAGTTTTTGTTCCGGTTAAATACGGTGGTTCCGGTTTAGGGTATCATGAATATATTGCAATTTTAGAAGAAATCTCTAAAGTTGACCCTTCTATCGGTCTTTCTGTAGCGGCGCACAACTCACTTTGCACAGGTCATATTTATTATCACGGAAGTGAAGAGCAAAAGAAAAAATGGTTGCC
>JAGQYU010000043.1:384-10473 GCA_020435885.1 Flavobacteriaceae bacterium | reverse complement strand
ACAGGTACTTTTTGCCCTTTGGCAACATTCGGTGCTCCGCATACAATTTGTACCGGATTACCATCACCAAGATCAACAGTAGTAACCTTTAATCTATCTGCATTTGGATGTTTTTCACAAGTTAAAACTTCGCCTACAACTACACCTTTTAAACTTCCTTTTATGGATTCTATGGTTTCAATTCCTTCTACTTCTAAACCGAGGTCTGTAAGCAGTTCACCTACTTTTTCAGCTTCCAAATCAATATCTAAAAATTGCTTTAACCAATTGTAAGAAATCTTCATAAATACACTTTAAATTATCAGCCAACAAAGATAAACATTACATTTAAGTAGACATGCTAACATTTTAACAATTTTGACTACCCTCTATTGTTAATTACAAAAAAATTATTGGTAATTTTTATGGCTTGTATAATCATTATAATTTTTATACTTTGCAGCAATCCTAAACTTAACTATAATGACTGTGGAAATAACACGTCTTTTTGATATACCTTATCATCAATTACATGAAAAGAAACTAGATAATGCTTTTGTTACTAAATATAACGGACAATGGGTAAGTACATCTACTGAAGAATACATTGACAAATCTAATGCTGTTAGTAGAGCCCTTTTGAGGATGGGCATTAAAAAAGATGATAAAATTGCTGTTATATCTACCACAAACAGAACGGAATGGAATATTGTTGATATTGGTGTGTTACAAGTAGGTGCCCAAAACGTGCCTATTTACCCAACTATCAGTTCAGAAGATTATGAATATATTTTAAACCACAGTGAGTCAATTATTTGTTTTGTCTCTGATACTGAGGTACTTGAAAAAGTAAATAAAATAAAGCATAAAACTAAGTTAAAAGAAGCTTATAGTTTTGATCATATTGAAGGTTGTAAACATTACTCCGAATTATTTGAATTGGGAAAAGATGAAAGCAATCAAACTGAATTGGAAGAATGTAAAAAACAGGTTGACTCACATGATTTGGCAACAATCATCTACACATCCGGTACTACTGGTAAACCAAAAGGAGTAATGTTGACTCACAACAATATTGTAAGTAATGTAATTGACAGTTTTCCAAGGCTTCCATCTATAAAAGAAAAAACAAGGGTTTTAAGTTTTTTACCAGTTTGCCACATTTTTGAAAGGATGTTGCATTACTTATACCAGTATGCCGGCGCATCAGTATATTTTGCCGAAGGTTTGGACAAAATTGGAGAAAACGCCAAAGAGATAAAACCTCAACTAATGAGTGTTGTACCAAGATTGCTAGAAAAGGTTTTTGATAAGATTTATGCCAAAGGCGATGAATTATCCGGTCTCAAGAAAAGTTTATTTTATTGGTCAATTGCTTTGGCAGAAAAATATGAACCCTACGGAGCCAACGGTTTATTTTATAACCTACAACTAAAAGTTGCCCGTAAATTGGTCTTTAGTAAATGGAAAGAAGCGTTGGGTGGAGAATTATACACAATGGTTTCAGGTAGTGCGCCACTACACCCTAGATTAACGAGAATTTTCTGTGCAGCAGGAATGCATGTAATGGAGGGTTACGGACTTACAGAAACCTCTCCGGTTGTATCCGTAAATATGTACGCTAATAATATGTTTAGAATTGGAACCGTAGGAAAACCTATTGATAATGTGGAAGTCAAAATTGCCGAAGATGGAGAAATATTGATCAAAGGGCCAAATGTAATGATTGGCTACTATAAAGACCCTGAAAAAACTGCCAGTGTTATGACTGATGATTATTTCCATACAGGAGATAAAGGTGAAGTTGATAAAGATGGTTTTTTAAAGATAACGGGGCGTAAAAAAGAAATGTTTAAAACTTCGGGGGGAAAATACATCGTACCAACGTTGATTGAGAACGAATTGAAAGAGTCGCATTTTATTGAACAGGCTATGGTTATTGGTGAAGGAGAAAAAATGCCTGCCGTTCTTATTCAGCCTAATTTTCAATTCTTAAAAGACTGGGGCAAAAGAAAAGGTCATAAAATTGGTAATACAAATGCAGAAATGATAACTTCTGATAAAGTGTTACAACGCATTCAAAAAGAAATAGATAAGTGCAATAAGCAATTTGGTAAATGGGAGCAAATAAAACGCTTTGAACTTACTCCAGATGTTTGGGGCATAGATAGTGGCCACCTCACTCCAACCATGAAAATGAAAAGAGACGTCATCAAAGATTTATACAAAGATTTGTATGAAAAAATCTATGGTAATTCTTAACTTTGTCCAAATTGCTTTAAACAGTTAAATGGAACACTTTATAGTATCAGCACGTAAGTATAGACCTCAAACCTTTGATGATGTGGTTGGGCAGAAGGCTATTACCAATACGCTGGAAAATGCTATAGAAAACAACCATTTGGCTCAAGCGCTTCTTTTTACAGGCCCTAGAGGTGTTGGAAAAACTACTTGTGCTCGAATATTAGCTAAAAAGATTAATCAGGTAACTAATGATGTACATCCTGATGAAGACTTCGCTTTCAATATTTTTGAACTTGATGCAGCCTCTAACAATTCTGTGGATGATATCAGAAGTCTTACCGACCAGGTACGCATACCGCCTCAAACAGGTAAATATAAAGTGTATATCATTGATGAGGTTCACATGCTCTCTCAATCGGCTTTCAATGCCTTTCTAAAAACATTGGAAGAACCTCCGGCTCATGCTATTTTTATATTAGCAACCACTGAAAAACATAAGATCATCCCTACTATTCTTTCCAGATGTCAAATATTTGATTTTAAAAGAATTGGAGTTATAGACATTAAGCAATACTTACACAAAATTGCTAATGAAGAAAATATAGTTGCCGATGATGATGCACTTCACATCATTGCTCAAAAAGCTGATGGAGCTTTGAGAGATGCATTGTCAATTTTTGACAGAGTGGTGAGTTTTTCAGGTACTAACCTTACAAGACATGATGTTGCCGAAAACCTAAATGTTTTAGATTATGATTCATATTTCGAAACAACTGATCTCATCCTTCAGAACGATATTCCGGCGTTATTGGTAGCCTTTAATGCTATTTTAGCAAAAGGTTTTGACGGGCATCATTTTATAGCAGGTTTGGCATCACATTTTAGAGACCTATTGGTTGCCAAAGATTCAGCTACATTGCATCTATTAGAAGTGGGCGATAATACGAAACAACAATATAATGAGCAATGCAAAAAATGTGATGTATCATTTTTACTGCAAGCCATAGAATTGGCCAATGAATGCGACCTGAAATATAAAAGCAGTAAAAATCAACGCTTATTGGTTGAACTTACCTTAATGCAACTGGCCTCATTAACACATGATGCCGAAAAAAAAAAGCCTAGTAAATTCATAATTCCTTCAACACATTTTAGGAAAGACAAAGTTTTTGCAAAACAAACAGTAAAAGAAAAAGTAGCTGAAAATGTGATAGTTGAATCACAAATCTCTACTCCTAAAGTAGAAGAACCTATTGTAAAACCTCAACTCAGAACTGAGCGTAAAAGAGCCTCTGCCCTTTCGCTGAATAGCATTCACAGAAAAAAGGAAGCTAAAAAAGAAAGTTTGCTCGAAGAGGAAGATGTAAATGATAAGCCTAAAGATCCTTTTACAGAAGAAATATTCTTACAACTGTGGAATAAGCAAATTGAAAAACTGAATAAAAGAGGTGAAAAGATCATAGCTTCTATAATGAATGCTGATAAGCCTACCGTTTCCGGTAATACCGTACATATCACTTTTCCTAACAGTATGATGAAAGGTGAATTATTAAAAGCCAAACCTAAGTTGTTAAAATATTTCAGGCAAAAATTGAATAACTATAGTATTGATTTTCAGATAACTGTAAATGAAGAAGAAGAAAAAAGATACGCTTATACGCCTCAGGAAAAGTATAATAAACTCTTAGAAAAAAATAAAGAACTTGCTAAACTTAAAAGCATCTTCAAACTTGATTTATAATGTTAGGACTAAAATTTGAAACCGAAACATCTTGGGCAGAAATTGCTAAAAGCGATTTACAGCAAATCTTAACAGACCATGCATTTGCAGAGCAAAAAGCAGCGTCAAATGCAGTATCCATCATCATTAATTATCCTGAAGAAACCGAAATGGTTAAAGTAATGAGTGATATCGCCATTGAAGAGATGGAACATTTTAGAATGGTTCATAATTTGATGATTGCCAGAGGGATGACATTAGGAAGAGAGCAAAGTAATGACTACGCCTTGCATTTACGTGAATTTTTTAACAAAGGTGGCAATAGAACAGAACAATTGGTACACAGACTTTTGTTTGCGGCACTTATAGAGGCTAGGAGTTGTGAGCGTTTTAAAGTATTTTCTGAAAATCTTAAGGACGAAGAGCTTTCAAACTTTTATAAAGATTTAATGATTTCTGAAGCCAATCATTATACAACTTTTATCAATTTTGCCAGACAGTATATGGATAGAAAAATAGTTGATAAAAAATGGAACGATTTATTGGCTTATGAAGCTGAATTTATGAGAAACAGAGGAACAAAGGCAAAGGTACATGGATAAAAAAATAAGGAGACAAGCTACTTGTAGATGTTAACCCTTCATTAACTTTTCGCTTCTCTCCTTTCTCCCCTAAGTTTAACTCCCTCCGGAGTAATTTTTTAAAAATAAGGAGAAAAGTTACTTGTAGTGTTAATCTCATACTTAACTTTTTTCGCTTCCCTCCTTTCTCCCCTAATTTTAGCTATATAGTATACTTTACTTATTGAGTTTTACTAAATTGCACAAGACAAATGTATGTCAGATATGCATGCCAGTCAATAGAGGATTCTGGGATTTTAAAAATTACCTGTTTTCGGGGATTTTTTTAAATTTTTATAATTAATTGATTATCAGTAATTAAAATGCCATTTCCTAAATAAATGTATCAAATAACAGTAAAAACCGTTGCAATTTTTTCTACAATTTTTTTATTGGGTTAAATAAACTTAACCGATAATGGGTAGTTCGGCTTTTCACCATTGCTCGCTTTAACAGCATTTATTACCGGAAGGATCATATAAGCGATACCAATTGCAATAAAACCTAAGATGCCTAGACCCAATACCAATATTAAAGGAATACATAATAAAAGGTATAAGAACATACTGATTCTAAAGTTGATTATGGCCTTTCCGTGCTCATCCATATTATAAATTTTATCTTTATAACTAGCCCAAATAATTAAGGGAATGATAAGCCCTCCAAAACCAGTGATAACATCTATCAGTTGGCTTAAATGCGTTGCTACAATTAATTGATTATTAGCTTTTTTCATGTTGTGTTTAGTTTAAGTTGATTTACTTATAAGACTATTTTTTCTACATTTTGTTACACTAATCATTTTAAAAACATATGCTAAATGATTTTTCAGTAACTTGTAAGCACAACAAATTTCATTTGTATTTTTGCAAAAATTAACATTATGAGAACCGAAGATACCATAATAGCTTTAGCAACTCCCTCCGGTATGGGGGCAATCGCTGTTATGCGTATATCCGGTAAAGGAGCTATAGAAAGCGTTGACAACGTTTTTAAATCAGTAAAAAGTTCTAAAAAACTATCTCAACAAAAAACACATACCATTCATTTAGGGCACATTATGGATAATGACAGAGTGGTTGACGAAGTACTCGTGTCTATTTTTAAAGGTCCAAATTCTTACACCGGTGAGGATGTTGTTGAAATATCATGTCATGGTTCTGTTTATGTTCAACAAGAGATTATACAGTTGTTTTTACTAAAAGGTATTCGGTTGGCCGATCCGGGGGAATTTACCTTAAGAGCTTTCATTAACGGGAAGCTAGATTTGAGTCAGGCTGAAGCTGTGGCCGATTTGATTGCTTCAGATTCAAAAGCTTCACATCAGTTGGCCATACAACAAATGCGTGGTGGTTTTTCCAACGAAATTGAAAACTTACGGCAACAATTACTAAATTTTGCTTCACTAATTGAGTTAGAACTCGATTTTTCTGAAGAAGATGTGGAGTTTGCCAACAGAGATGATTTTCAAAAACTGATTACCAAAATAACTAATGTTCTAAAAAGGCTTATTGAATCATTTGCTTACGGTAATGTTCTTAAAAACGGAATTCCCGTTGCAATTATCGGTGAACCAAATGTAGGTAAATCAACGCTTCTCAACACTTTACTGAATGAAGAAAAAGCAATTGTTAGTGATATTGCAGGAACTACCAGAGATGCCATTGAAGATGAATTGATTATAGACGGCGTAGCATTCCGTTTTATTGATACTGCCGGAATAAGACATACTGATGATATTGTAGAAAGCATTGGAATAAAGAAAACTTTTGAAAAAACGCAACAAGCCCAAGTAATTATTTATTTGTTTGATGCTTCTGTCATCAGATATTTAAAAGATTACGAACCTTTATTAAAATCAATTAAAAAAGAAATCAATAAAATTGTTGAGGCCTATTCTGATAAAAAAATAATTATTGTTGCCAACAAAGCTGATTTACTATCGGATAATGAAATTGGAAAAATTCAACAGTATTTAAACAATCCTTTATTTATCTCAGCAAAAGATGATCTTGGTATTTCAGAGCTAAAGGCTCAATTGACTTCCTTACTAAATACAGGTGCTTTGAGTAACAACCAAACTATTGTTAGTAATAGCAGGCATTTTGAGGCATTGACCAAAGCATTGGCTGAGATCAATAATATCCAAAAAGGGATTAACACTAATTTGAGTAGTGATCTAATCGCAATTGATATAAGACAAGCTCTGCATCATTTGGGTGAAATCACCGGCAAGGTAACCACTGAAGACCTTTTAGGTAATATTTTTGCTAATTTTTGTATCGGTAAATAGATAGTGATATTATTTGATAACAAATGGTATTAAATAATTGTAAATCAAATGATTGTTAATAACTTCTAAAAATTTATTTTCTATTAATACCCCTATTTTCATACTTTTATTGTGTCTCATTTGTGTCTCAAATATGGCGAGACACAAAAATTTGTGTCGCAATGATAAAAGCTCATCTAAGAAAGAAAAAATTAAAAACAGGGAAACTCAGTTTATATATCGAGTATTATAAAGGTTTCAAGACATTGTCTAACGGAAAAATTAAACATCTAAGAGATTATGAATACCTCCAGTTATATTTGATAGAGTCCCCTAAATCGGCAGATGAAAAGAAGAAGAATAAAGAACAACTTGAACTTGCTGAGAAAATTCTATCAATTAGGCGAGCAGAAATATATCAGGGAAAATTTAAAATTCAAAACAACCACAAAGGTAAGACTACCTTTTTAGATTTTTTTGAACAAAAAAAGGAAGAGCGTTATGAAACAAAAGGAAATTATGATAATTGGGATGCTGCTCAAAAACATTTAGAAAAGTATTGTCCTCAGCATACCACATTTAATGATGTCGATATAGATTTCATTAAAGGATTTAAAAGGCATCTTGATACTATCGCTGTGACTAAAGGAAAAAAGAAACTATCCCAAAATACAAAGCATACTTATTTCAATAAATTCAAGGCTTGTTTAAATGCCGCATTTGATGAAGGCTATTTAAAAGAAAATCTTATAAAAAAGGTTAAAGGCTTTTCGATGGGAGAGTCAACTAGAGAATATCTTACTTCAGATGAGCTTCAACAATTGTCTCAAACTCCTTGTCCAATTCCTTTATTAAAACGTGCCTTTCTTTTTTCTGCACTTACTGGTATAAGATGGTCTGATGTCAATAAACTAAAGTGGTCGGAGGTCCGTGAAGAGGGAATGGATGGTGATGGCAATTTGATATTTCGAGTCGTTTTTCAGCAAAAGAAAACTGAAGGTGTTGAATACTTATACATATCCAAACAGGCAAGAGAACTCTTAGGAGAAAGACATGATCAAAAAGAGCGTGTGTTCAGAGGCCTTCGCTATAGTGCTCACATGAACCTGCAATTATTACGTTGGTGTATGTTTGCTGGTATTACCAAACATATTACTTTTCATTCAGCAAGGCATACCAATGCTGTTTTATTATTGGAAAATGGAGCAGATATTTACACGGTTTCAAAACGACTGGGTCATAAGGAAATCAGAACTACAGAAATATATGCCAAAATCATAGACAAAAAGATGAAAGAGGCGGCCAATTTGATTCCAAAATTAGAATTGGAGTTAGATGAAATTAGTTAAAATTAACATTTTTGAGGCTTTTTATTGTTAATAACCTAGAGATTCCATATTTCGTATAATTAAAATTAAATGAAATTGTATCCAAATAACATCAATTAATTATAATTTGTATAAGTAACTATATACCAATATTTTGTGAATAATTACTTCAATAAAATATTAATTTAATAATCCTATCTTATACTTTTATTCCAGGAATTCTTTAAGAGAAAACAAAAGCGCTTTTGTTCATTTATTAATCCTATAAAAAGATAAAAATGGACAATTTAATTTTACTGGAACGCTTAGACCGTATCGAACGGTTATTATTCAGCAATAAGGAAGTATTGACCTTTGAGGAAGCCTGTGATTATACGGGAATCTCAAGAAGTTATTTGTATAAACTCACTGCTTCCAATAACATCCCCCATTCCAAACCCAATGGAAAAATGATCTTCTTTGAGAAAAAGAAACTCAATGAATGGTTATTGCAAAACAGCATTAAGTCTAATGACGAGATAGAAGCTGAAGCTCTATCCTATTCTTTCAGGAATAAAAGAAGGTAATCTCCAATCAAGATTTTACTGTTATGAAAGATATACCATACATAAGGGTAGGGACTTCCTATTTTAAAAAAGTACAGGCTCCCACCATTGCCGGTCATTATAATGAAATACTGGTATCCTGGAATATAGAAACCATTCGACAGGATCATGGCAAAAACTATTTAAGTACAATTCCCAAATATGATGGGTTTACCTGTATGCCTAATCACATAAACTTCAAACAAGAGTTTAAGGGTTTTTATAATATCTATTCCCCATTGGGTAATGAACCAAAAGAAGAGGCAATAGATATTTCCCTGGGTTTTGTCAAACATATTTTTGGGAAGCAATTTGAGTTAGGATTGGATTATTTGCAATTACTCTATATGAAACCTACTCAAATACTACCTATACTCTGTTTAGTATCTAAAGAACGTTCTACAGGAAAGAGTACTTTTCTGAAATGGCTAAAAAAGACCTTCGACAATAACCTAACCTATCTGACTAATGATAGTTTCAATAGCCAGTTTAACGCTGACTGGGCTAATAAACTGCTGATCTGTATCGATGAAGTCTTATTCAACAAAGAAGAGCTCACTGAGCGGATCAAATATCTGAGTACTACCAATATCAATAAACTGGAAGCGAAAGGCAAGGACAAACGGGAAGTAGAGTTCTTTGGCAAGTTTATCCTTTGTAGTAATAATGAAGACAACTTTATTAAGATCGATGCCAATGAAACCCGGTTCTGGGTCATTAAAGTTCCAGCTATTGAAAAAGAAAAAACAGATTTTTTGGAAAAGCTTACAAATGAAATTCCGGCCTTTTTGTATTTCTTGCAACAACGGGAATTTTCTACAAAGCACTTGACCAGGATGTGGTTTACCCCGAACCAGATTAAAACTACTGCCTTAAAAAAGTTAGTACAGAATAATAGAAACAGAGTTGAGAAAGAACTCGCCAGTATTGTCTTGAGTGTGATGGAAAAATTTGATATAGAAGAAGTGGACCTATGTCCCATAGATGCCTTGCATGCGCTGAATAGAACCCGGGTAAAAACTGATTTAACACAACTTAGGAGATTACTAAAGAAAGACTGGAACTTAAAGAACCAGGAGAACTCCAACAGCTATCAAAAATTTGTGATTTGGAGCGATGGCGATATGAACCTTGCAGATGCTAAAGGAAGGTATTTTACCGTAAAAAAGGATTTTCTAACCCAAAATTTTGATGAATTGATGACAGATTAACGCTATCCCTTTGTTTATAAGGGCTACCGCTGTCATCACTTTGTCATCATTCTGTCATCAAAAATAAAAGTGATGACAAGAAAAGAGTATATAAAACACAAAAGTGATGAATTGATGAAAAAATGATGACG
>JAGQYU010000043.1:0-195 GCA_020435885.1 Flavobacteriaceae bacterium | reverse complement strand
AAGAAGCTTGGTTTCTAAGTCCCTTTAGGTCAGAATCCCAAGCCTCTTTTAAAGTATCTAAAACAAAAAACAGATGGTATGACCACGGAACCGGCATTGGTGGTAATGTTATTGACCTGGTTATCCAACTTATGAAATGCACCGTTCAAGAAGCTCTCAATTTTTTAAATAATGACTTGTCTTCTTTTTCTTTTC
>JAGQYU010000281.1 GCA_020435885.1 Flavobacteriaceae bacterium | reverse complement strand
ATGGTTCCCGGTATTGATGAAGCTATTACTGATGTTACCTTGGCCAAGAAAATTGCTAAAGAAATAGGTTTCCCAATATTGATAAAAGCTTCGGCCGGTGGTGGTGGTAAAGGGATGCGTATTGTTGAGAAGGAGAAAGATTTGGAATCGCAGATGAACAGGGCTATTAGCGAGGCTACTTCCGCTTTTGGCGATGGTTCTGTTTTTATCGAAAAATATGTTACTTCGCCACGCCATATCGAAATTCAGGTTATGGCTGATAATCATGGCAATGTGTTGCATTTTTTCGAGAGAGAGTGTAGTGTTCAGCGCCGTCATCAAAAAGTGGTGGAAGAAGCGCCTTCATCTGTGTTGATACCCGAATTGAGAGCTGAAATGGGTGATGCTGCTGTAAAAGTCGCTAAGTCCTGTGATTATTTGGGAGCCGGTACTGTTGAATTTTTGTTGGATGCCGATCATAATTTCTACTTCTTGGAAATGAATACACGGTTGCAGGTAGAACATCCTGTAACAGAGTTAATTACAGGTGTTGACTTGGTGGAATTGCAAATTCGTATTGCTCGTGGTGAAGAACTACCCATTAAGCAATCTGACTTGTCTATTTGCGGGCATGCGTTAGAATTACGTGTTTATGCCGAAGATCCTTTGAATGACTTTTTGCCAAGTGTTGGCCATCTGGATGTTTACAAATTGCCTGTGGGGCAAGGCATTCGTGTGGATAACGGTTTTGAAGAAGGAATGGATATTCCTATCTATTATGATCCTATGCTGTCAAAACTGATAACGTATGGCAAAGATCGTAATGAAGCAATTCAAACTATGTTGGACGCCATCGATAATTATATAGTAAAAGGCGTACAAACTACCTTGCCTTTCGGCCGATTTGTTTTTAATCACGAAGCATTTCGTTCCGGAAACTTCGACACACATTTCGTAAAAAATTATTATGCTCCTGAAATGCTAAAAGAAGCTACAGAAAAAGAGGCCAATATAGCGGCTCTACTTGCTTTAAAGCAATATATAAAAGATAAAAAATTAGTAAGATTACCAATTCAATAAATCATGGATCCAAAGATTAAAAACTTAGAAGAAAGAAAAGCAGAGGCGTTGTTAGGTGGTGGTGAAGTCCGTATAAAAAAGCAACATCAGAAGAAAAAACTAACTGCTCGTGAGCGTGTTAATTATTTATTGGATGAGGGCTCTTTTGAAGAAATTGGTATGTTGGTAACGCACCGTACCACAGATTTTGGTATGGAAAACGAATTGTATTATGGTGATGGGGTTATAACAGGCTATGGAACTATAAACGGCCGTTTGGTATATGTTTTTGCTCAGGATTTTACGGTTTTTGGTGGAGCATTGTCTGAAACCCATGCCGAGAAGATATGTAAAGTAATGGATTTGGCTGTAAAAGTGGGTGCACCCATGATTGGGTTGAATGATTCCGGTGGAGCTCGTATTCAGGAAGGTGTGCGCTCGTTAGGTGGTTATGCCGATATTTTTTACAGGAATGTTCAATCTTCAGGAGTTATACCACAAATATCTGCCATCATGGGGCCATGTGCCGGTGGTGCTGTATATTCTCCTGCTATGACAGACTTTACCATGATGGTGCAAGATACCAGTTACATGTTTGTTACGGGGCCCAATGTGGTAAAAACTGTTACCAATGAAGAGGTTACTTCGGAAGAACTGGGTGGGGCATCTACCCATGCCATGAAATCTGGGGTGGCGCATGTTACATCTGCTAATGATGTGGCGTGTATGGAAGACTTAAAAAAACTGTTGAGCTATCTTCCGCAAAACAATCAGGAGAAACCTGCTCAATTGCCTTATGAATTGAGTGATGAGATACGAGAGGAACTGATAGGTATAGTTCCAGACAACCCTAATAAACCCTATGATATGCATGAAGTTATCAGCGGTATTATCGATAAGGAATCCTTCTTTGAAATTCATAAAGATTATGCCGAAAATATTATCGTAGGATTTGCTCGCTTAGGCGGAAAAAGTATAGGTATTGTTGCTAATCAGCCTATGTTTTTGGCAGGCGTACTGGATGTGAACAGTTCTAAAAAAGCAGCTCGTTTTACACGTTTTTGTGATTGTTTCAATATTCCTTTGTTGGTGTTGGTGGATGTACCCGGATTTTTGCCTGGAACTGATCAAGAGTGGAATGGTATTATTGTACATGGAGCCAAGTTGTTGTATGCTTTGAGCGAAGCCACCGTACCACGGATAACTGTTATTACCCGAAAAGCGTATGGTGGTGCCTATGACGTAATGAATTCAAAACACATAGGCGCCGATTTTAACTATGCATGGCCAACGGCAGAAATTGCAGTGATGGGAGCTAAAGGTGCTGCTGAGATCATCTTTAAAAAAGAGATCAAAGAAGCGGATGACCCTGAGGCTAAATGGAAAGAAAAAGAAGCTGAGTACGCTTCTAAATTTGCACATCCGTATAGAGCGGCTCGTAGAGGTTTTATTGATGAAGTAATCCTACCGGAAAATACGCGTAGAAAATTGATAAAATCGTTCAGTATGCTAGAGAATAAGGAAGTTAACAGACCTAAACGAAAGCACGGTAATATACCGTTGTAATTCACAAATAAGGGTGTCTAAAATTCTTGTCATTCTGAATGAAATGAAGAATCTAATCTATAATAGAAAGATTTTTCGACTGCGCTCAAAATGACATGGATTTTGGATGCCTTTGTGCTTTAGTTCCACAATGTACCGTCTAGTCCTAACACAATTCCTAGCCACAGCGCTATTATAAAACCAACAACGCTTGCTAAAAAGACCAAAGTTTTTATTACAGTACTTTGTGGGCGTACGATATCTTTTAGGTAAAACACCAACATTCCAAATGAACTTGCTAGTGGTGTTATGATAAGAGGTCTAACCCGCCACCATTTGCCCCATTCAGGGTTAGGGGCATCTACCGAGAATATAAAAAAAGAAATTACAACAAGCCCTATACTAAAGCCTATCAACATCCTTTTGATAACAGATGTACTATCTATTTCTTTAAAAGTTGTTTTAAGTTGACTATTTAAACACATAGAATTTCAGTTAGATACAAAGTTTAAAACTAGCCAAAACCTTTTATTTTAGTACTTTTTTACCAATTTTTTGCATTGTTGTCGGCAGTTATTCTTTAAGAAATTCGTATTCGTATATCTTTGGTTTTATTTTATCTGCCAAAAAGTTGAGTTTGTTTCTTAACTCGCCTATTAACTCCATATAGGTTACATCATCACTTTTGGCATTCATGCGGCCTTTATCATTTCTGCCTTGAAAGTATTCTCTAATATCGTACAAACTTGCATTTACATTGTAACTGTCATGGCGAGCTTGCGAAGCCATCTTATGATAATATTTCCAAAGTTCTCTACCCGCATCAAAAACGGCGGTGGCTTCTTCTGAAAATTCTCTCTTGTCATTGCAAAACGTAGGGGAAGCAATCTGTTTGTTATTAGATTGCTTCGCTTCACTCGCAATGAC
>JAGQYU010000280.1 GCA_020435885.1 Flavobacteriaceae bacterium | reverse complement strand
TATGAAGGTGCAATTACCACTTCGCAAAAAAGATCATTGATTTCATCAGCAGTGGCTTTATCAATGTTTGTATTCGTAATAAGGATTCCGCCAAAAGCAGAAACAGGATCGCCGGCTAGTGCATCTACATAGGCTTGTAAAACAGTTTCTCTTTGAGCTAATCCACAGGCATTATTATGTTTTAAAATGGCAAAAGTTGGGGCTTTTCCTTTAAATTCGTTCATTAAATTAACAGCAGCATCAACATCTAATAAGTTATTGTAACTCAGTTCTTTACCGTGTAATTTGGTAAACATTTCATCAAAATTGCCAAAGAAAAATCCTTTTTGATGAGGGTTTTCGCCATAACGCAATACTTGCCCCTGAGTTTCACTGATTTTTAGCGATGCAATACTATGATTAGCATTGAAATAATTGAAAATGGCCGTATCATAATGTGAAGAAACATTAAAAGCTCTTGCAGCGAAATTTTTACGTTGCTCCAGTGTTGTTTCACCATTTTGGTTGGTGATAATATTTAAAAAATCATCATACTGTTCCATAGATGAAACGCAGATAACATCTTTAAAATTCTTTGCGGCGGCACGTATCAAAGAAATACCACCGATATCTATTTTTTCAATAATGTCTTGTTCAGAAGCACTGGAAGCAACAGTTTTTTCAAAAGGGTAAAGATCAACAATAACAATATCCATTTCGGGTATTTCATATTGTTCAAGTTGTGATATATCACCATCATTATCCCTTCTGGAAAGGATGCCTCCAAATACTTTTGGATGAAGGGTTTTTACTCTGCCCCCCAGGATGGAAGGGTACGAAGTAAGGTCTTCAACAGGTACTACATCTATGCCAAGTTCATTGATGAATTTTTCTGTCCCTCCGGTTGAATAAATGGTTATGCCCAGTTCGTTTAGTTTCTCAACGATAGGTTTTAGACCGTCTTTATGAAATACAGATATTAATGCTGATGTTGCTTTTTTTGAGGTGCTCATGTAATGGATTTTAATGGATGGTCAAAGCTACTAAACCTCACTTATGTAAGCACTAAAAAACAACCTGTAAAAATGAACATTTTATCAACATTTTGTTGTTTGAGCAGCTTTTTATTGATATAGGTGAGCTATGTTTAATTTAGCAACTTCTTCACAAACAAATTCCAATAATATTTCATCATCTTTGGTAAAGGGGCTAACAATGTGTGAATCAATATCAATTTGTCCAATATTCTTTCCGTTAACAAAAATTGGAATAACAATTTCAGATTTTACTTTCCATCCACAAGAGATGTAATTGTCTTGTTCAGACACATCTTGCACTACAAAATTTTTATTGCTAACAGCTACTTGCCCACAAATACCTTTTCCAAAAGGGATAAGTGTATGTTCGGTCGGTTCGCCGGAAAATTGAGCTAATTTAAGTTCGTCTTTAGCGCCATTTTTAAAGTAAAAACCCACCCAGTCGTAGTATTCTATTTCGTTTTTCAGATAATTGCAAATTGATTGTAAAGTTGTTTCAACACCAGTATTACTAGCGATAATGTTGAGAATATTTTTCTTTAATGTGTTAATGTCCATTTTGATTTGTAAATTTGAATAACGCAAAGGTAAATTTCTAAACAGTTGAAGAATAGAAAAATTATCATAAATTTTTTGATCAGGTTTTTTGTAACCTACTTTTTATTGTCGGGTGCGTATTCGTTGTATCTAAGAGCAACCCAACAAAAAGGCAGTGTTTTCTCTTGCGACGGCATTACTGAAACTGTTGCCAAACAAGCAGCTGCATTTGGGAATTTTTTAGGATATGAGACCGTCACAGAACAACACCCGTCAGAACTTTCGTATAAATTTTTTATTGATGATTATTATGTAATTAGAGTTGTGGAAGGATGTAATTCCATTAGTGTTATTATATTATTTATTACGTTTATTATCGCTTTCAGAGGTCCTATAAAGGCAACCATTTTATTTGGTCTTTTGGGAAGTTTATTGCTATATATTATCAACATCTTTAGGGTTTTTATGATAGGGGTGTTGATAAAAGAGTTTCCGGATTACACATATATTATACACAGTTTGATATTCCCGGGGATTATTTACGGAACAGCTTTTTTACTGTGGATTGTTTGGGTAAACAGATTTTCTAATCTTAAGAAATCAAAAAAATGAAAAGGTTAGTAAAAATAATAACGCTTGCATTTCTGGTGCTGTTATTGGTACTTGTTAGGGCTTTTGGAGATCAGTACCTATACGATCCGTTTACTTCCTATTTTCAAAATGATTATCTGTATAACAACATTCCCAAGTACGATACTTTGTTTATGTTCTTCAACTTGTTTGTCAGGTATTTTATCAATGCGGTTATTTCTTTAATGATCATTTATGTGGCATTTCATAAAAAGCCATTGGTTATTTTTTCAATAAAGTTCTATGCCATAGCATTTGTAGTACTGGCAATTCTTTATTATTTATCCTTGCGAGCTGGTATGGGCAACGGTTATCTGTTTACTTTTTATGTGAGGAGGTTTTTGATACATCCAATGTTCATTCTTATTCTACTGCCTGCTTTTTATTATCATCAAAGGATTTTAAGTAAAAAATGAAATTGAGCTACAGCTTTAATTAACATTTCATTAAAAATTAATGAGTTATAAATTGATTATCTTTGCACTGTGAAAGAAGTTTTTAAGAAAATATTATCATC
>JAGQYU010000279.1 GCA_020435885.1 Flavobacteriaceae bacterium | reverse complement strand
TGGTGGAATTGGTAGACACGCCAGACTTAGGATCTGGTGCCGCGAGGCGTGGGGGTTCGAGTCCCTTCGCCCGCACTTTGACAAATTGTTAAATATATGTTAAAAGCCTCTCATTTTTGAGAGGCTTTTTTTTGTTCAGGTACAACATAGGTACAACATTTTGTGTTTTTATTACTGTAATTTTATTTGATTACATTTCAATTTACTTTACTGTAACTTAGCTTGTATAAGCTTATAATTGGTGTTTTGAGGATTTATTTCCAATAGTTTTTTGCAGGTGATTAGCGCATCATTTTTTTTGTTAGTATTTAGCTCTCCTATTAATCTCACATAGAGAAATTCTTCATTTAAATGGTTGGTTTCCAATATTTTGTTAGTTACAATAATTGACTTTTCAAACAATTCCTTTTCTTGCAACTTCAGAGCATAATTGTAAAACGCCCTTTCTATAACAGGCTGTTTTTGAGTGGCTAGTTCTAAATATTTTAAAGATTCATCAGTATTACCTTTTTCATTATATAATAAGCCTAACATAAAGTAAGGGTAACTATAATCCGGTTCTTGCTCAATAACTTTTGAATATAATTTTTCAGCTTCATTACTATTACCTCTAGTATATTCTAAAAGAGCTAAATTTAATCGAGACATATTATAATAGTTGTCTATTTTGATAGCTTTTTTATATGCATTGATAGCGGCATCTGTATTACCTTTTGCTTGTTCAAATAAAGCGATTTGATGTTGTCCTGATGCAAAATCGGCATTTACTTTAAGCATGTCTAAATACTCATGATGAGCTTTTTTAAAGCTTTGATTTTCATCAATAGAAATATTTCTCATGCTCAAATATCTTGCAGCATTGATTCTTACCCATCGAATGGAATCAGTTAATAAAGGTTTTATATTTTCTGAAAAATCATATTGATTCAATTTATCTAATGCTAAAATGGTTTGACTCCTTACCAAAGCAGAAGAATCGTTCACAAAACGTAACATTACATTTATTTGCTCACTGGAAAGTTGTGTATTTGTATAAGCTTCCAATGCAGTTGCCCTGATGATTTCTGGATAGTTGTATTGAGAGAAAACCTTGTAAAAAGCATCCGTATTTCCATGATATCCTGCTAACAAATTGTCTGAAAAATGCTCCGGCCTTTTGTCGCCGTATTTTTCATTGATGAAATTTGAAACCCATTGAGCAGATTTATCAGTATGACAACCATTGCAGGCATTTGGAGTATTGTAAATCACAGTTTGATCCGGTCTTGGAACCCTAAAACTATGATCTCTTCTAAAATCGTTACCCATGTAATATTTGCCAGGCATATGACAATTGATACACAAAGATGCTTCTGTATTAGCCTTGTGAAAATGATGCTCATATTCATTATATTTTGGCTCATGGCAGCTAAGGCACAAATTATTTCCTTCCTTTTTTAGTTTTAACGAATGCATGTCATGGCAATCTTTACACGATACACCATTGCGGTACATTTTACTTTGCACAAAAGAGCCATATACATAATCTTCATCATTAATTTGGCCGTCTAATTGATAAACAGGATCAACAATTAAACTAGGATTATAATGATCCAAAAAGTGTCCTTCATAGTCAAAATAATCTGTAAGTTGACTTCTTCTGGAATGGCATCTGGCGCATTTTTGAACTATTTCTTTCGGAGCGACAACTTTACCCATGTACAGCTCTGGAGGTTTTTGTCCTTCATATTCCTCTCTATTTTCATAAAATGCAATGTGTTCAGAGGAAGGCCCATGACATGCTTCACAACTTACATTAATAATACTGTAGGTTGTATGATATGTATCTGTAACGGTATCAAAGTTTTTGCGTAGGTTAGTAGAGTGGCAATCAGCACACATATTGTTCCAAGTCATGCTGCCGCCAGTCCAGTGCATCCACTCATCATGATGAATTGTTAGATCAGGTTGTAAAGCAAACCATTTGTTGTCTTTTGAATCCCAAGCCGCTAATA
>JAGQYU010000278.1 GCA_020435885.1 Flavobacteriaceae bacterium | reverse complement strand
TTCTCCTATTAATCTCACGTAGAGAAATTCTTCATTTAAAGGATTAGTTTCCAATATTTTGTTAGTTACTGTAATTGACTTTTCAAACAATTCCTTTTCTTGCAACTTCAGAGCATAATTGTAAAATGCCCTTTCTATAACAGGCTGTTTTTGAGTGGCCAATTCTAAATACTTTAAGGATTCATCAGTATTACCTTTTTCATTATATAATAAGCCTAGCATAAAGTAAGGATAACTGTATTCCGGCTCTTGTTCTATAACTTTTAAATAGAGTTTTTCAACTTCAACAATATTACCTTTATTGTATTCTAAAAGAGCCAAATTCAATCGAGACATATTATAATAGTTATCTATTTTGATAGCTTTTTTATAGGCATTGATAGCTGCATTTGTATTGCCCTTAGCTTGTTCAAATAAAGCAATTTGATGTTGCCCTGAGGCAAAATCAGCATTTACTTTAAGCATTTCTGAGTACTCATTTTGTGCTTTTTTAAAATCTGGATTTTCATCAACAGAAATATTTCTCATACTCAAATATCTGGCAGCATTGATTCTTATCAATCGAATAGAATCACTTAATAAAGGTTTTACATTTTCTGAAAAATCATATTGATTCGATTTATCTAATGCTAAAATGGTCTGGCTCCTCACTAAAGCAGAAGAATCGTTCACAAATTGTAACATTACATTTATTTGCTCACTGGAAAGTTGTGTATTTGAATAGGCCTCCAATGCAGTTGCCCTGATGATTTCTGGAAAGTTGTATTGAGAGAGAACCTTGTAAAAAGCATCTGTATTTCCATGATATCCTGCTAACAAATTGTCTGAAAAATGTTCAGGTCTTTTGTCACCGTATTTTTCTTTGACAAAATCAGAAGCCCATTGGGCAGATTTATCAGTATGACAACCATTGCAGGCATTTGGAGTATCATAAGCAACAGTTTGATCTGGTCTTGGAACTCTAAAACTATGATCTCTTCTAAAATCGTTACCCATGTAATATTTGCCTGGCATATGACAATTGATACACAAAGAAGCTTCTGTATTAGCCTTGTGAAAATGATGCTCATATTCATTATATTTTGGCTCATGGCAGCTAAGGCACAAATTATTTCCTTCCTTTTTTAGTTTTAACGAATGCATGTCATGGCAATCTTTACACGATACACCATTGTGATACATTTTACTTTGCACAAAAGAGCCATATACATAATCTTCATCATTGATTTGACCATCTAATTGATAAACAGGATTAACAATTAAACTAGGATTATAATGATCCAAAAAGTGGCCCTCATAGTCAAAATGATCAGTAAGTTGACTTCTTCTGGAATGACATCTGGCACATTTTTGAACTAATTCTTTTGGAGCTACAATTTTACCCATGTACAGTTCTGGAGGTTTTTGTCCTTCATACTTCTCTCTATTTTCATAAAATGCAATGTGTTCAGAGGAAGGTCCATGACAGGCTTCGCAACTTACATCGATAATGCTGTAGGTTGTATGATATGTATCTGTAACGGTATCAAAGTTTTTGTGTAGGTTTGTTGAGTGGCAATCAGCACACATATTGTTCCAAGTCATGCTGCCGCCAGTCCAGTGCATCCACTCATCATGATGAATTGTTAGATCAGGTTGTAAGGCAAACCATTTGTTGTCTTTTGAATCCCAAGCTGCTAATAAGCATTGATATTTACCTCCTGGAAATTCAATCAAGTACTGCTGAAGAGGATAAACACCAAAGGTATAAGCAATTTTATAATCTTCATACTCGCCATTTTCACCTTCTGTATTTACA
>JAGQYU010000277.1 GCA_020435885.1 Flavobacteriaceae bacterium | reverse complement strand
ACATTTGGGTAAACATTGATGAATAGATGAAAACAATAAAAGGACCTGCTATTTTTTTAGCACAATTTGTAGATAGCAAAACTCCTTTCAATACCTTAGACGGGATGTGTAAATGGGCATCAGACTTAGGATATAAAGGCATACAGATACCTACTTGGGAACATTTTTTAATTGATCTTGATAAGGCTGCTGAAAGCAAAACTTATTGCGATGAGCTAAAAGGCACCATAAATTCTTACGGATTAGAAATAACTGAACTTTCCACACATCTGCAAGGACAACTGGTTGCAGTACACCCTGCTTATAATATTATGTTTGACAACTTTGCTCCCCAACAAGTAAAAAACAATCCAAAAGCACGTACTGAATGGGCTGTAGAAACCGTTAAAAAAGCAGCAGTTGCCAGTAAAAATTTAGGCTTAAAAGTACATGCTACTTTTTCAGGCGCCCTGTTGTGGCACACCTTCCACCCATGGCCGCAACGCCCTGCTGGCTTGGTTGAACTTGGTTTTGAAGAATTGGCTAAACGTTGGTTGCCTATCCTCAATCATTTTGATGAAAACGGAGTAGATGTGTGTTATGAAGTGCATCCAGGTGAGGATCTCCATGATGGAGATACTTTTGAACGCTTTTTAGAAGCCACCGGAAATCATAAACGGGTAAATATTCTGTATGATCCTTCACATTTTGTGTTGCAGCAACTGGATTATATTGAGTATATAGATCATTATCATGAATTTATCAAAGCATTCCATGTAAAAGATTCTGAATTTAATCCTACAGGAAAAAAAGGAGCTTTTGGTGGTTATAATGATTGGAAAGACCGTGCCGGAAGATATCGCTCACCCGGAGATGGGCAAATAGATTTTAAAACCATTTTTTCAAAACTCACTCAATATGGCTGTGATGTTTGGGCGGTAATGGAATGGGAATGCTGTATAAAATCTCCTGAACAGGGGGCCAGAGAAGGTGCTCCATTCATCAAAAAACATATTATTGAAGCAACTCAAAAAGCTTTTGATGATTTTGCTGGAGCAGAAATAGATAAAGAACAACTTAAAAAAATACTTGGACTTTAAAATAGAACTTATGAAAAAAACAATACTATTTCTATTTGTTGTAGCAGTAACAATAGCCTGCAAGCAAAAAGAAGCCCCAAAAGCAGAAGAAATCTCAGAAAAAACTGAAAATTCCAATATTACTACTGATGAAGGATGGACTGTTCTTTTTGATGGTTCATCATTTGATAATTGGAGGGGATATGCCATGGATTCTATGGCTGCTGGTTGGACCATTGAAGATGGAGCTATGTTATTTACTCCAGGAGCTAATGGAAGAAACAATATTATTACAAAAAGTAAGTATACTAATTTTACACTTTCATTAGATTGGAAAATTGCTGAAGGGGGCAATAGTGGTATTTTTTGGGGAGTTTTTGAAGATGAAAAAT
Source organism: Flavobacteriaceae bacterium (assembly GCA_020435885.1). GTDB lineage: Bacteria > Bacteroidota > Bacteroidia > Flavobacteriales > Flavobacteriaceae > Aureibaculum. The sequence goes on along the minus strand of JAGQYU010000277.1, from coordinate 1,048 downwards.
ATCCGGAGCCATATGTATCCGGCCCTGAAATTCAGGTGCTGGATAACGAAGGTCATCCTGATGGAAAAGTTGGTGGAAAAACGCATCAAGCAGGGGCCTTATATGATATGATACCTCCATCTTCTGATGTTTGCAAGCCTGCCAGCGAATGGAATCACTTTGAAATAACCATTGATTATAATACCAATAAAGGAAGCGTTTTGTTAAATGGTACCCAGATAGTAGCTTTCCCTGTAAAAGGTGAAAAATGGGATGAAATGGTAGCAAACTCAAAATTTAAAGATTGGGAAGATTTTGGTAAGCACCATACCGGCTATATAGGTTTGCAAGATCATGGAAGTAAAGTATGGTTCAAAAATATAAAGATTAAAGAATTGTAAAAACGATGAAGTCTACACTAATTTTTTTAGCACTTTTTATAGTTACAAATTATATCTCCGCTCAGGAAAAAGACTATACCAAACCTGAAGCAACTGAACTTTGGAGACCTGTTCCTACAAAAGTAGCTCCCGGTAACAATAATAGCGCCCCTTCTGATGCCATTATACTTTTTGATGGTACTAGTTTAGATAAATGGGTTAGTGCTAGTGATTCTTCAAATTCTGCCGAATGGATCATCAATAAAGATGGAAGTATGACTGTTAAAAATGGCTCCGGAGATATTCAGACGAAACAAGCTTTTGGTGATGTACAATTACATATTGAATGGCGAAATCCTAAAGAACCAAGAGCTAATGGACAAAATAGAGGAAATAGCGGTGTGTTTTTTCAAGGATTGTATGAAGTACAAGTGTTGGATAGTTATGATAATGAAACCTATGCTAATGGTCAAGCAGCTTCAGTATACAAACAACATATTCCATTGGTAAATGCTTCAAGATCTTCCGGTGAATGGCAGACATATGATATTATCTATCATGCTCCTGAGTTTGATGAAGTAGGCCGTAAAACTAAGGCAGCCACTGTAACTGTTTTCCACAATGGTGTTTTGGCGCAAGACAATGTTACCATCTACGGAACAACTGAATATATTGGAATTCCAAAAAAT
>JAGQYU010000042.1 GCA_020435885.1 Flavobacteriaceae bacterium | reverse complement strand
CTTTCTTTACTATTCCACCTCAAAAAATTATGGAAATTGCTACCAGAAAAAAAATTACTACTGATGAACATAGCGGTAGAATTTTAGTAGACGCTCAGTTAGCAGAGGAAGAAAGACAAAAAATGGAAAAATTATTTTCGTAAATAATTCACTCAATAAACTAAAAAGCCGCTGAATTTTAGCGGCTTTTTTAGTTTATAATCAAATGTAATAATAGCCAAACTATAGGAATACTTTCCACCAAAAAAGCACTGTAATACTTGTTTTGATCTTTATTTGCTCTCATCAAAAAGATAAGAACTAACGTAGCAATCATCAAATGTTCTCTAAAACCAAAACTATCAGTTAAGGTTTTAAAAAACTCCATCCCTACAAAAAGCATCAAACATAGAATTCCAAATCTCTTTGCGTAAATAACCCCCAACACTTGCGGAATTGTCTTTAAAGTAGCATCATCAAAATCAACATCTCTAATATCAAACGGAAGCGTAATTGCCACCACAAACAAAAAGCGTTGTGCAAAAATTAGCGATTCATCCAAGCCAATATTTTTGTGATAATTAGCCAACGGAAACAATACCGTAACCCCAGCCCATGAAAAAGCTATTAAAAAAAGTTTAATAAATGATATAGCACGTAACGTTACTGGAGTTCTCCTACTGAAATTGATCGGCAACACATAAAAAAAAGTAAAAAAAGTAAAAGGGATCAACACTATAATTGCTTTTAACTGTATCTGAAAAAGTAAATAAAAACAACTTCCTAAACTTGCAATCATTAAAAAGATCAGAACTTTTCTGTATTTTCTAACAAACTGATTCATCCAGTGCTGGATATCAAAAAGTTTATAAAGCCTTATGAAATTGTAAGACAACAATGTAGAAAAAAAAGTAAACCATGGCAATGTGTTTTCAGTAATGTTATACATCACTAGTGTTAACTTTGTTAGTGAAAATACTGCAAAGGAAACATGCAGGTTGCTAAAAACATAAAAATCAAAATATTTTCTAAGCCAGTGCATAAGCAAATGTAGTAAATGCATTGTTAATTATTTAACTGACAAAACCCACAAAAGCTGGTACTTTTTAAGTAAATTTGGCAAAATTTCATTCATCACTTAGTTAACTATTAATGAGAACAGATTCTTTCGCAAAAAGACACCTAGGGCCTACCGAAAAAGATGTCAAAAGTATGCTTGAAACCATTGGTGTTGAGAGCCTTGAGGATTTAATTTATAATACTATCCCATCGCATATTGAACTGAAAAAACCGCTTGATCTTCCTAAACCAATGAGCGAGTTTGAATTCAGCAATCACATCCAAAAACTGGCTTCAAAAAACCAACTATTTAAAACATATATTGGGTTGGGTTACCACCCTTCCGTTTTACCGGCTGTTATTCAGCGTAATATCTTCGAGAACCCAAGTTGGTACACCTCTTATACACCCTATCAGGCTGAAATTTCACAAGGACGTTTAGAGGCTTTATTAAACTACCAAACTATGGTAGCTGAACTTACTGGAATGGAACTTGCAAATTCTTCCTTGTTGGACGAAGGTACTGCGGCAGCAGAAGCTATGATAATGCTCTACAATGCCCGTAGCAGAGAACAGAAAAAGGTAGAAGCCAATCAGTTTTTTGTGTCTAATGAGGTATTGCCTCAAACCATATCCGTTTTAAAAACGCGTTCAAAACCATTAGGAATTGAATTAGTTTACGGAGATCATGATTCCTTCGATTCAACTGAAAAAACATTTGGTGCCATTGTTCAATATCCCGCAAAATATGGTCAAATTTATGACTATACCCATTTTATTGAAAAAGCCCATGCAAAAGAATGTAAAGTAGTTGTAGCTGCTGATCTATTGAGTTTGGCTCTTTTAAAAACTCCCGGCGAAATGGGAGCTGATGTTACTGTCGGAACCTCACAACGTTTTGGTATCCCTATGGGTTATGGAGGCCCTCATGCAGGCTATTTCGCTACTAAAGAAGAATATAAAAGGCTTATCCCCGGAAGGATAATAGGCGTTACTATTGATGCAGATGGTAACAGAGCTTTGAGAATGGCCCTTCAAACACGTGAGCAACATATTAAAAGAGAAAAAGCCACTTCAAATATTTGTACTGCACAGGTATTATTGGCTGTAATGGCGGGTATGTTTGGTGTATATCACGGCCCTGACGGATTAAAGTACATTGCTTCAAAAGTTCATTCACTTACAAGTTTGTTAAATGATGCTCTTGGCAGCATGGGGCTTACGCAACAGAACACTCAATATTTTGATACCTTAAAAGTGAGTGTTACCTCATCCGAAAAGGTTAGAAAAATTGCAGAAAGCAATGAGGTTAACTTCTTGTACATCAATGATACTACTATTGGTATTTCATTGAATGAAACTACAACAGTAGACGATGTAGCAACTATTGTAAAAGTACTGGCTGAGGCCGAGAATAAAGAAGTTGTTACAATTTCTGAGATGGCTACAAATCACTCAATTTCTAGTAATTTACAAAGATCTTCGTCTTTTATGGAGAATGAGGTGTTTCATAATTATCATTCAGAAACTGAGATGATGCGCTACATTAAACGTCTTGAAAATAAAGATATCTCTTTAACAGATTCCATGATCTCATTAGGTTCATGTACTATGAAATTGAACGCAGCTTCTGAAATGTTAGCCTTGAGCTCGTCTAACTGGAACAATATTCACCCTTTTGTGCCTTTAGAGCAAGCGCAAGGATATCAAGAAATGTTAAAAGACTTAGAGAACTCATTGAACATCATTACAGGCTTTGCTGCTACTTCCTTACAGCCTAACTCTGGCGCTCAAGGTGAATATGCCGGATTGATGGTTATACGTGCTTATCACAGAGCAAGAGGTGAAGAACATAGAAATATCTGTTTGATACCTGCTTCTGCACATGGAACCAATCCTGCTTCAGCTGTAATGGCGGGTATGCAGGTAGTAGTTACCAAAACATCTGAAAATGGTAATATCGATGTAGAAGATCTTAAAGCCAAAGCTGAATTACACAAAGATAATTTAGCTGCTTTAATGATCACATATCCTTCAACTCATGGTGTATTTGAAAGTGCTGTGGTTGAAATCACTGAGATTATCCATAAAAATGGTGGACAAGTGTACATGGATGGTGCTAACATGAATGCCCAGGTAGGATTAACCAACCCTGCCACTATTGGTGCAGATGTTTGCCATTTAAATTTACACAAAACCTTTGCCATCCCTCATGGTGGTGGTGGCCCGGGAGTTGGCCCTATTTGTGTAGCAAAACATTTAGCAGAGTTTTTACCAACAAATCCGGTTGTTAAGACTGGAGGAAATAATGCCATTTCAGCCATTTCTGCGGCTCCTTGGGGTTCAGCGTTGGTAGATTTGATATCGTATGCTTATATTAAAATGCTTGGTGCTGATGGACTTAAAAAAGCAACTGTTTTCGCAATTTTAAATGCAAATTACATTAAATCCCGATTAGAAAAACATTATAAAATACTATATACCGGTGAAATGGGATTTGCCGCCCATGAAATGATTGTTGATTTTAGAGAGTTCAAAACTAAAGGTATTGAAGTGGTTGACATTGCAAAACGATTGATGGACTTTGGTTTCCATGCTCCTACCGTATCATTCCCTGTTGGAGGTACTTTAATGATAGAACCTACTGAAAGCGAAAGCAAAAAAGAATTAGATCGTTTTTGTGATGCCCTCATTCAAATAAAACATGAAATTGACAGTTATGTTGAAGGCACAGATTCTATTTTGAAAAATGCACCGCATACTGAAGAAATGCTTACCGCTGATGAGTGGAATCATAGCTATTCCCGTAAGGAAGCTGCTTATCCGCTACCGTTTGTAAGTGAAAGTAAGTATTGGCCTCCTGTTCGTAGAGTTGATGATGCTTATGGTGATAGGAATTTAGTATGCAGTTGCAACCCTATTGAAGATTATATGGAAGCATAAAAAATTTATAGTAAATTTTCTATAAAAACATAAAATAGTACCTTTGCAGTTCTTTAAAAAATTTTTGATTAACGTATGAAGAAAATAACGAAAGAAACTTACTTAAAGTGGTATAAGGATATGTTGTTTTGGCGAAAGTTTGAAGACAAACTTGCCGCAGTTTACATTCAACAAAAAGTAAGGGGTTTCTTACACTTATATAATGGACAGGAAGCTGTGTTAGCCGGAGCATTGCATGCAATGGATCTGACCAAAGACAAGATGATAACTGCTTATAGAAACCACGTACAGCCTATAGGTATGGGGGTTGACCCTCGCAGGGTAATGGCCGAACTTTACGGAAAGGCCACAGGCACCTCACACGGTTTAGGAGGTTCTATGCACATTTTTTCTAAAGAACATAGATTTTATGGTGGACATGGTATTGTAGGGGGTCAAATCCCTCTAGGTGCCGGAATTGCTTTTGGTGATAAATACAAAGGTAGTGATGCTGTTACGTTAACCTATTTTGGTGACGGTGCCGCTCGTCAAGGTTCTCTACACGAAACTTTCAATATGGCCATGCTTTGGAAGCTCCCAGTCGTTTTTATTGTAGAAAACAACGGGTATGCTATGGGTACTTCCGTTGGAAGAACAGCCAACCATGAAGAAATATGGAAATTAGGTCTAGGTTATGAGATGCCAAGTAAACCTGTTGATGGTATGAATCCTGTAAAAGTTGCCGAAGCAGTTTACGAAGCTATAGAACATGCTCGTAAAAATGGCCCTTACTTTTTAGAGATGAAAACATATCGTTACAGAGGCCATTCTATGAGTGATGCGCAACATTACAGAACAAAAGCAGAAGTAGCTGAATATAAAAAGATAGACCCTATTACTCAGGTATTAGACATTATCAAAGAAAAAAAATACGCTACGGAAGAGGAAATTAAAGCAATTGATAAAGAAGTAAAAGATTTGGTTGATGAATGCGAAAGATTTGCCGAAGAATCTCCTTTCCCTGAAAAGAACGTTATGTATGATGTAGTATATGAGCAAGAAAATTATCCTTTTTTAAAACATAAATAACATATGGCTGAAATAGTAAATATGCCACGATTAAGTGATACCATGGAAGAGGGTGTTGTGGCAAAATGGATAAAAAAAGTGGGGGATACTGTTAAAGAAGGTGATATTCTTGCAGAGATTGAGACTGATAAAGCCACTATGGAGTTTGAATCTTTCTACGAGGGAACGCTATTGCACATTGGTATTCAAGAAGGTAAGTCTGCAAAAGTTGATTCTTTGCTTGCTATTATTGGAGAAAAAGGAGAAGATATTTCTACGCTGCTAACTAATAATACTACTCCTGCAAAAGAAAAAGAAGAAAAACCATATACTTCCGAAAACACCAAAGAAGTCACAACCTCAACTAACAGTAAAACTGACATTCCTGAAGGAGTAGAAATAATTACCATGCCACGCCTTAGTGATACTATGACAGACGGGACGGTGGCAACTTGGATAAAAAGAGTGGGCGATTCTGTTAAAGAAGGTGATATTTTAGCTGAAATAGAGACTGATAAAGCCACAATGGAGTTTGAGTCTTTCTACCAAGGGACTCTATTGTATGTGGGAGTTAATGAGGGTGAATCTGCAAAAGTAGATTCGGTTTTAGCTATAATTGGTGATAAAAACGCTGATATTTCTAAATTAGTAGAATCCATCAAAAAAGGTGATTTTTCAAGTTCTGATGGAAAAGAAGCACCTTCGCCTAAAATGGAGGCTCCTAAATCTGAAATGAAACCGCAACATGACCATAAAACTGAGCCCAAACCTATCGTTACTGAAACTGTTACTCCTACAGGTGGTAGAGTTGTTGCCTCACCATTGGCAAAGAAAATAGCTAAGGAAAAAGGCATCAATATAGCTCAAGTTAGAGGAACTGGTGAGCATGGTCGTATCGTTAAAAGAGACATTGAAAACTTTACCCCTGGTCAAGCGGTAGCTTCATCAGCTACTCCTTTTGTTCCTTCTGGCCAAGAAAGTTTTGAGGAAGTTACTAACTCACAGATGAGAAAGGTAATTGCCCGCAGATTGTCAGAATCTAAATTCTCTGCTCCGCATTATTACTTGAATGTTGAGTTTGATATGGATAATGCTATTGCTTTTAGAGAACAATTCAATTCATTACCGGATACGAAGATCTCTTTCAACGATATGATTGTAAAGGCATCTGCATTGGCGCTGAAACAACATCCGCAAGTAAATTCACAATGGTTTGATGATAAGATGAAATTAAATCATCATGTACATATAGGTGTTGCTGTTGCTGTTGAAGACGGTTTGGTAGTTCCTGTACTTAGATTTACTAATGAGCAAAGTTTACAACAAATTGGTGCTGCCGTTAAAGACTATGCCGTAAGAGCTAGAAATAAAAAACTGACACCACAAGAAATGGAAGGAAGCACATTTACCATTTCTAATTTAGGAATGTTTGGTATTGAAAGTTTTACTTCTATCATCAATCAGCCGAATTCTGCAATTTTGTCTGTTGGTGCTATAGTTCAAAAACCTGTGGTTAAGAACGGTCAAATTGTAGTTGGCAATAAAATGAAATTAACGTTAGCATGTGATCATAGAACTGTTGATGGCGCTACAGGCTCTTTATTTTTACAAACCTTAAAAGGATACATTGAAAATCCTGTTACCATGTTAGTTCAATAAAGAACTACTATAAAAACTAAAAAAGGCGCTTCAATGAAGCGCCTTTTTATTTTCCGTAATTAAAACAATTTTATTGAACCTTTTTTAGTTGTAATTCTTCAAACTTAACTATATAACCTCCTTTGTTCTCAAAATATCTACCCCCTTTTTTCACATAATTGAATTTGGTAGATAATCTTTCTGACAAACCTCCTTGGAAAGCGTTTTCATACTCAGGATATGTGGCTAACCTTAACAAAGCATCATAAACAATATCAAAACCCTTAAAAGCATATTCAGATGGTTCTATATAATTGTTGGTTTTGTAGGTATTGGTAAAGTTCCTCACCTCCTCACTTTCATTATCAACGTAAGTGGATATAGGGTAATGAAAATTAATCCTTGTTAGAAAATTGTTGTCCATTCTCTCAAAATTCTTATCATAAATGGTGGAGAATAGTGTCAGTTTCACCTTTTCAGGTTGAACGCCAAGGTTATTTACCACATCCGTAGCAATTACATCATCTTCTGTTAAAAGAACAATCCAATTGTCTTTTTCTTCATTGATTTTGCTTTTAAACACTGCAGGCTTTATATATCCTTTTTCAGGTTTTATAATACTTATACTTTTGAGTGAGTCAATTTTATTTAAATTATTGATGATCTTGTTAAACTTGGCTTGATTTTCATTCACTTCATCAATAACAGCTATAATATTTTGACCTTCATAGCTATCTTTAATATACTCTAAAATTTGCTCAGCAAGTTCCTCATCAGAAGGGATTTCTTTAATAACATTTTTAGTGGCAAAAGAATGATCTTTTGACGAGGCCGGAGAGATAATGGCTATATCATTATTTTGAATTAGTTGAGTAGCCAGTTTTACATTTTCTAAATACATAGGGCCTATCAACAAATCAACATCTTCAAAGTTATTCGATGTGAAATAATTTGATATACGTACTTTATTATTCTGAGTATCAAATACTTTAAGATTAATAGACAATCCTTGCTTTTTAAGCGAATCTAATGCCTGTAAACTCCCTAAATAAAAATCTGTAACGATTTCCAGTGTTTTATCATTCTCAAAATCAACAGTTCCTTTTCCTGATGTAAATGGCAACATCATTACCACATTGAGTTCTCTTTCTTCAGGGATATTTGCCACAAATAGTTGTGTACTTTCTGAAAATGAGGCTTTAGGAATTTCAATCAATGCACCTTCTTTAACCCCATCTTTTAAAAATGGATTAGCTTCAATTAATTCTTGCTGCGAAATTCTAAACTTTTGACTAAGGCTGAACAATGTTTCACCTTTTTCAACTTGATGCGTTACAGAGTCCTTATTAGGAACAGGAATTTCTTCTATGTCCGGTACTTTTATGATTTCTGCCAATTTGAGTTCAACTTCTTTTAAGTGAGGGTTTAACTCTTCTAATCTCTCAACAGTAATTCCATACCTCTTCGCAATACTGTATTTTGTTTCTTTGGGCTTAACTAAATAAGGCTTTGTGGCCATTGGAATATCTTCTTTATCTAATTTAAAACCTTTGGAAACTGGTATTTTAATAACCTGTCCCGCTTTTAAATCACCACTACGTAATTCAAGATTATATTTTCTAAGATCTTTTTTAGATACTCCATATTCTTGCTTTAATCTAAAGTAGTTTTCCTGAGGTTTTACTTTATGATATAAAAATCCGTCTTTTACATAATCACCTTTTTCCTCATCTTGTAAAGGACTATAATTTTTATTAGGAACGATAATTACCTGTCCTTCACTGATACCATCTTTAATATCAGGATTCAGCTTTAGCAAATCATATGGTGTAATAGAAAACTTCTGAGAAATGGTTTGTATGGTTTCCCCTTCTAATGCTTTATAAGGCACATATTTTTTCTCAATTTGAGAAAATACATTACCTATAGCAATTAAAAAGAGTAAAATACTTAGTTTTAGTTTGTTCATTTTTATATCAATTTTTTATAAAAATTATTCCCATTCAATGGTTGCCGGCGGCTTGGAGCTTATATCATACACCACTCTGTTTACCCCCTTAACTCCATTAATGATCTTATTAGATGTTTCCTGCAAAAATTCATAGGGCAAATTTACCCAATCTGCAGTCATTCCATCGGTTGATGAAACAGCTCTTAATGCCACTACTTTTTCATAAGTACGTTCATCTCCCATAACACCAACCGAATTAATAGGTAGCAATATAGCACCTGCCTGCCAAACATCATTATATAAATTCCACTTTTTCAATCCATTAATGAAAATTGAGTCTACCTCTTGCAAAATTCTCACTTTTTCTTCTGTGATGTCTCCTAATATCCTGATTGCCAGCCCCGGCCCCGGAAATGGATGCCTACCTAACAATTCATCATCAATACCTAGTGACCTCCCTACTCTCCTAACCTCATCCTTAAACAACATCCTCAACGGCTCCACTATTTTTAATTTCATGAAGTCTGGAAGACCTCCCACATTATGATGCGATTTTATGGTAACAGAAGGCCCTTTTACAGAAACAGATTCTATCACATCTGGGTAAATGGTTCCTTGGGCTAACCATTTAACACCCTTTATATGATGTGCTTCATCATCAAAAACCTCAATAAAAACTCTACCAATGATCTTTCTTTTCTTTTCAGGATCTTCAACACCTTTCAATTCTGACAAAAAACGTGCCGAAGCATCTACTCCCTTTACATTCAGACCCATATCCTTGTACTGATGCAACACGTTCTGAAACTCATCTTTTCTAAGCAATCCGTTATTTACAAAAATGCAAAATAAATTGCCCCCAATGGCCTTATTTAAAAGCACAGCTGCAACGGTAGAATCCACTCCGCCAGAAAGCCCTAGCACAACCCTGTCATTGCCTAATTGAGCTTTTAAATCTGAAACCGTTTCTTCAACAAAAGAATTGGGTGTCCAGTTTTGCTCAACACCGGCAATGTTTACCAAAAAGTTTCTGAGCAAACGTTTTCCATCTGTTGTATGATATACTTCCGGATGGAATTGTATAGCATACGAATCTTCATCATCAATCTTATACGCTGCGTATTCCACATCATCAGTACTTGCAATTTTATGGAAACTTTCCGGCAATAGTGTAATCGTATCACTATGGCTCATCCAAACTTGAGAGCCTTCATTAATTCCGTCAAATAAATGATCTTCATTATTGATATATGATAATTTGGCTCTACCGTACTCTCTAGTCTTTGACGGTTCAACTTTTCCTCCATATTTATGCACTAAATATTGAGCGCCAAAACATACGCCTAATAACGGCACATTCCCTTTGATCATATCCAATGATGGGTGCGGGGCATCAGCACTGTATACAGAAAAAGGACTCCCGGAAAGGATCACTGCTTTAAATTCACTGATATCAGGATGATTGTTATACGGAAAAATTTCACAAAAAATATTGAGTTCTCTAACTCTACGTGCAATAAGTTGTGTGTATTGCGAACCGAAATCTAGAATAAGTACTTTATGTTGCATTCGCAAAAGTAAAATTTAATTCATAAATGATAAAACAGTTTTTGCTAAATATTGTAATTATAAAATGATTGGTACGTCTGAATATAAAAATACTTATTAAAATGACTAAAACTACAAACTTCATCATACGGATAATCATAGCAATATTATTGTTACAAACATTGTATTTTAAATTTACAGCCCATCCAGACAGTGTATATATTTTCAGTAAAATAGGTATGGAACCCTATGGAAGAGTCGGCACTGGAATTATGGAGTTAATAGTAAGCTTTTTGATATTGTTAAACCGTACACAATGGCTAGGGGCTTTATTAGCTTTAGGTTTGATGTTTGGCGCTATGTTTTTTCATGTAACTAAATTAGGCATAGAAGTTAATAACGATGGAGGCCTACTTTTTGGTATGGCTGTTTTTATATTTGTCTTATCTCTAGTTGTTTTGTGGATTAATAGGACAAACATACCAATTATTAAAAAAAACAGGTAATTCATTAATTTTCTGTACTATACTATCTATTTTCAGTTATTTTTGATAAAAATTGCTAATTGTAAAATGTAGTTATTCCCCCCAACGAATACCTACTTTTTTAAAAATATTAATTTAGGCTTTAGCCTAAAAAAATTGCTATGAAAAATGTTAAATGATTTAACCCCTAAAATCATTGAATCTTCCGAGGTCATTGATGAAATGATTTCACAATACTTCGCCAACAGGCTAGGAGTTAAAGACCCCAAGACAATCAATGCCCTTGGTAAAGATGGAAAATTGACCTTTAATCAAAAGATTGAACTATTTTGCGATATCATTCCCCTTTCTAAAATAGACAAATCTAAATTTAAGGTCTTTACTAAGATCAATAATGAGATCTTACTAATGGATCAAGAGAACTCTAAAGATTTAGATTCTCTTGATTCTTTTACCTGTTATACGCCCTTTTTACTAAATACTTACTTAGAAAGTGATGATCTTATATCTGTTAAAGAAAAACTGCATCAAAGCATTAATTTATTGATAGAGGATATAAAAGAAATTACCAGACTTCAAATAAACAAACCTCAGGTATATTATAACAAAAAAGTAGGTATTATCTTACCACAATAGTTTTGTATCTTTATCATGGTTATTAAAATAACATGAGATTAGGTATACGCAAAGCCGTGATGGCTGTTTTAGTTAATACTGAAAATAAGGTACTTATTGGTTCTTCACCAAGAGATGGCGGTTATAAATTTCCTCAAGGTGGGCTTGAACCCGATGAAGATATTATAGGAGGTCTTAAAAGAGAATTGATTGAAGAGTTAGCTTTAACTATTTTTGATGATGATATTGTAGAAGTGTACTCCACAAAGGTGAGTTATCCTTACCCAAATGATGGCTATTATATTTACGATGCTCAGGAATTAAGCATTGTAAAAGTAAAATACCATACTAAAATGACTATCATTCCTCAAGATGACGAGTTTGAGGACTTACATTGGGTAAACCCAGAAGAATTGCCAAATTTTGATTTTCAATTTAGATTAGAGGCTTATCAGAATGCTTTAAGGATCTGCAAACTTTTATAAAGTAATTATTGTAAACTCTTGTTGTAAAGGATTTAAATTTTCTTTTACGGAATCAATAAATTGATCTCCAAATTCTAAATAGATTTCAGAAAAATTATTAAAACGCTCCTGCAAACTACCTTTAGGGAATAGTTCGTCTTGTAAAAAAGTTATCCTGTCTAGCTCACTACCTAACTTTCGTTTTTGAGCTTTCAACAAGCGCTTTTCTAATGTGTCCAATCCTTTTAACTGTTTAACTTCTTGTGCTTTTACAGCTCCTAAAAAGGATCTATCAGTCTTCTCAGCCAACTTATATAAATCTTCAAACTGCTTTTGCAAAAATATTTTTTGAGATGTAAAATCAATATCTATTTCTGAGAGTTCTTTTGTTTTTTTAGTGATCAATTCTTGCTGTTTCAAAAAAACATCCTCATTCGTTAAAGATAATTTCTGCATTTTACTGCGTTGTTTTTCAGATAGTACCAATACTGAATCTCTCAATAACAATACGGGAAAAGGTATTTTAACAGCTTCAAAATAGCCCTTCAATTCCAACCAGTAAGCAAGCTCGCCACCTCCTCCTATGTAACCAAGATTTGGCAATATAACTTCCTGATACAACGGGCGCATTATAACATTTGGACTAAACATTTCAGGATACTCATTCAAATGTTCAAGGAGTTCTTGTTTTGTCCATAATGTATTACTTTCTATTGCTCTATATTTTCCGTTTTCAAAAACAATTCGTTCTCTCAAATTATCAGACATATAGAACAAATTGATCTCCCTTGGATTAACTTGAATTGGATATTCTTTTTCTAATTCAGCAATAGTTTTGGTAACCTCATTAAAAGAAGTAAAACCAATCAGTTCTTGTTCCATAAAAGGAATGAACTGTCTCTTTAGGCTTTTGTCATCACCATCAATAATCACCAAACCATGTTTGCCAAATAATTCATTTGCTAAAAACCGTGTGGCTTCCGTTAAAGTTGTATGCTCTACATATGCTTTTTTAAACAGATTTTTCAGATCAACAGCCCTTTCTGAAGTACCAAACTCTAAATCTATTACTGAGTATATTTGCTGTAAATCATCTGTTCTTAACCTACCAACCGGACCAGCACTTTCCTTATTCCATTGTATTTTTTTATCCTTAAAATTGAAATAATTTATCTCCTCAAAATCATGATCTTCCGTAGCCATCCAATAGACAGGAACAA
>JAGQYU010000041.1 GCA_020435885.1 Flavobacteriaceae bacterium | reverse complement strand
TTGTTGTATGGTTGACTTGATATTAGCATTTGCCAAAGAGTCTGAAACAGCAGCCAAATTACCCGAAGCCGTAGTTGCATTGGTAAGAATAGAATCAATTTTTCCGTTGGTAGCCAATAGTTTATTTAATGATTGTGAAGCCTCGTTAAAACTAGCCAACGTACTGTTGAGTTTAGCAATAGACCCTCTTAAATTACCTTTGGTTTCGGTATCAAAAACATCGTTGATGTTGCTAACAAGAGAATCCGTTCTTAACAAAAAACCTTCCACTTTCTTTTGAAGCGGTGCAATTTGATCGTTTATAGCGCCTAAAATACCTGCTTCTATTCTACCTGCCAACGTGTCGCCAGACTTAGCAGTTTCACCATCATAACTCGGTAAAATCTTGATGGATTTTCCACTGATAAAATCCGGACTATATATTTGAGCAATACTCTTCTTAGAAAAATCGTAATCCTCTTCCAATGAAAATTTAACAACAAGTGTCCCTCTTTTTGAAGGATGGAAATAAATATCTTTTATACTTCCAACACGTAAACCATTGATAGTAACCGGAGCAGAAACAATAAGGCCTTGTACATTATTATACTCGGCATAGAAATCATTACTCTTATTAATCAGATCAGATCTTTTTAAAAAGTTAAACCCCCAAATAAAAATAATGATAGTTACTATGGCTACAATGCCTGTTTTAAGTTCTCTGGAAATTTTACTCATAATTTATCAATCTAAACCTCAACAATATTACTAATAATTTCTATGAGTAGAAAACTATAATTTAAGAGCGTCACTTACAGAAATCTTTTCTTCGCCTTTAAATGCCACTACAAAAGCAGAATCAAATCCTTTATTGCGAGCTTCTTGTTGTAGTTTTTTAGCTTCGTTATAGTCTGATGTTTTACCGTAAAAATATTTATAATGAGCCCCTATTTTCAATCTTTCAACGCCTCTTAACCCTTTAAAATTATAAGGCTCTGTATTTAGTTTTCTTGAACTGGAAGCTATCTGAACTTTAAAGTCAACTCCTTTTATAATTCTCTTTTCAGGTTCAGTTTTGTTAGGTTTTTCAACCGGAGGTGGTATATCTACTACGGTATTTTTATCAATTTGTTTTTTATAGGTTATAATAGCATCATAAATAGCTTTTGCCATTTCTTTTTGTCCCTTTTCGGAATTCAAGTAGGCACCTTCTGTTTTGTTTGTTAAAAAACCAGTCTCTACTAATACACTAGGCATAAATGTATTTCTTAGAACCAAAAATCCTGCTTGTTTAACCAACCTGTCCTTCCTCTTTAAATTATCTACAAAGTTAGCTTGTATTAATGCTGCTAGATGTAAACTTTGATCTAGATATTCTTCCTGCATCAACGTAAGTCCAATAACTGACTCTGGTGAATTAGGATCAAAACCACCATAATTCTCTTTATAATTATCTTCGAGGAAAATTACTTGATTTTCTTTTTTTGCTATTTCAAAATTATCATCACTTCTGTGCAATCCCAAAACAAAAGTACTGGCACCATATACTTCAGACTTACCAAATGCATCACAATGTACCGAAACAAACAGGTCAGCTTTAGATTTTTGGGCTATATTTCCTCTTTCATGAAGTTCAATAAAAGTATCATCTTTTCGGGTATAGATTATATCAATATCCTTTTCTTTTTCTAAGTATTTACCTACTTCCAGAACAATTTTAAGTACTATGTTTTTTTCATAATAACCATTTCCCAAATTTCCGGGATCAGTACCACCATGCCCAGCATCCAGTACTACTTTAAATTTTTGTTGAGCATACATAGTACTACCAAATAATGGTATCAACAAAAGAATCAATAAAATTTTGAGCGATTTGGCCTCTCTTTCCAGCAATGTTGTTATCATAGAATTTATTAACTATTTAACTAATTTTTGAGTGAAGTCACTTAAAAAATATACGTAAGTTTGTAACTTCAAAAACTGAGCCATTAATTAAAACGTTACAAAAATACTATTTATAGCATTGCACACAAATTTTAAGCATATAGTTTTTGTATTCCTTTTTTTTCTTGCTATTGGAAGGTCTAGTTTTGGACAAACAACTCAAAAAACTAAAGATTCTTTAGAAGTAAAGTCTCCTTCAATAGAAATTGCAAAAGATTCCACGGTAACAGATACCATCCCTACAAAAAAAGAATATTTAGAAGATCTGATAAAACACACAGCCGAAGATTATATTAAGAACGACTTTATTAACAGAAAAGCAACACTTTACAACAATGCCGAACTTTATTACCAAGATATTGAACTAAAGGCAGGCATTATTATTATTGATTATAAAAACAATTTGGCATTTGCCAAAGGTATTTTAGACAGTTTAGGCAATTACACTCAAAAGCCTCATTTTAAACAAGGTACACAAGAAAGTGAGCAGGATTCTTTGATCTACAATTTTAAAAATGAAAAGGCACTGATCTACAATACAAAAACAGAACAAGAAGGTGTTATTATTCTTGGTGATATTACCAAACGTGAAAATGATAGTGTATTCTATGTTAACAAGGCACGTTTTACCACATCAAATAAAGCAAAACCTGATTATTTTATAGGAACTAATAATATTAAAGTGGTTCCGGGGAAGAAAATTGTTGGAGGATTGTCTCAACTGTATTTAGCTGACGTTCCCACGCCTGCCATTTTACCCTTTTTTTATGCGCCTATTACCAAAGAAAAATCAGCTTCCGGTTTTTTGATACCTACATGGGGAGAAAATAACAATCAAGGTTTCTTTTTACAAAACGGTGGTTATTATTTTGCTATAAACGACTATGTTGATTTGGCGGTGTTAGCTGATGTTTACACTAATGGAAGTTGGGGTATGCGATTTGAATCTAACTATGCACTCAGATATAAATTTACCGGAAATTTTAACTTACGGTTTGAGAACTTGATAACCGGACAACGTGGGTTTGATAATTACAATAAATCCAATAATTTCAATGTTAGGTGGTCTCATAGTCAAAGTTCACAATCAAACCCTAACTCCAGGTTTTCTGCTTCCGTAAATATGGGTACGAGTAAATATTATAGAGAATCCTTAAATCAATATAATATATCTAACAGAGTAACTAATACGTTTAGTTCCTCTATAAATTATTATAAAAAGTTTGTGGGGACTCCTTTTAATATGAATGTTTCTTTAAATCATACTCAAAACACTAATACAGAAACTATTAACATGACCCTGCCTTCTTTGCAGGTAGGTATGGACAGAATTTACCCTTTTGCACCAAAATCAGGTTCTAAAAAGAATGCCATTCAAAACATTGGCGTTAGCTATAATTTTGATGCCCAAAACAGTGTTACCACCACAGATGACCTTTTTCTAAAACCCGGTATGTTTGACGAAGCTAAATCAGGCGCTAAACATACAGTCTCTGCCAGCACCAATATTAAAGCCTTAAAATATATAACGCTATCGCCCAGTATCAGTTATAGGGAAGTTTGGTATTTAAAAACCATCCGTAAAAACTGGGATAATGTTAATAACGAAGTTGTAGAAGACACTATTAATGGTTTTGATGCTTATAGAGATTACTCTGCAAGCGTTTCGGCATCTACCACATTGTATGGTAGGGTAGATTTTAAAAAAGGTAACATAGAAGCTATCCGGCATGTTGTAAGACCTTCTATTTCATTTAATTACAAGCCAGACTTTAGTTATTTCTATGATGAAGTCCAGACAAGTGATGACCCAAATGATATAGATGACTACTCTCGTTTCGAAAATGGTATTTTCGGAGCGCCTTCAAGAGGGCTTTCAAGCAGTATCGGTTTCGCCTTGAATAATACTTTAGAAGCTAAAATTAGACCTAAGGATTCCACCGAAACTGAATCTAAAAAAATCAGCATTCTCAAAAATTTAAACTTTTCAACCAGTTATAATATTGCTGCAGATTCACTGAAGTGGAGTCCCGTACGGGTAACTGCCGGAACAGCCTTGTTTGACGATAAACTAAGCCTAAATGCCAATGCCTCATTAGACCCCTATGCATTGAATGCCAATGGAAGAAGAATTAATACTTTTAATATCGATAATGGAGGAAGCCTTTTTAGATTAACTAATGCCAGTTTATCAGCAAGTTATTCTATTTCCAGTGATATATTTAAAAAGAAAGAGCAGAAAAAAGGACAAACCTCTTCAGAGCCTGATTCTGACTCTGAAAGTCTTTTTGGTGGTGATATCCAAGACAGAAACAGAGCTGATAATCAGGATGAAAGTACTCAAAAAGTGGCAAAGTTATATGGAGCTACACTCCCTTGGAAATTGAGTTTCAGGTATACAATGGGATATACAAACTCCAACAGGCAAAATGAAATTTCAAACAATTCGTTGCAATTTTCAGGAAATGTAGAACTGTCGCCAAAATGGAGTGTAACACTCTCTTCAGGATATGATTTTAAGAACAAAGGCATAACCTTTACCAATCTTGGTTTTGAAAGAGATCTGGACAGTTGGCGTATGAGCTTTAACTGGGTTCCTTTTGGCAATAGTAAAACTTATTACTTCTTTATTGGGGTTAAATCCTCTATATTTAGTGATCTTAAATACGATAAACGGAAAGTATCTGACAAAAGCGTATACTAAAAATTAATAATCTTTACCATGAAAAAAATAATTCAAACACAACATGCACCAGCACCCATTGGCCCTTATAACCAAGCAGTTTTAACAAATAATATGCTTTTTATATCAGGGCAGATAGCTTTTAACCCTGCAACCGGAGAGCTTATCCTTAGTGACATTGGTGCTGAAACCGATCAGGTAATGAAAAACTTAAAAGCCATCCTTTCAGAAGCAGGAATGGCCTTTGAAAACGTAGTAAAAACCACTATTTTTATTTCTGATATGAATGATTTTGCTGCAATAAACAAAGTTTACGGCTCCTATTTTGAAGATGCTACAGCACCTGCAAGAGAAACAGTACAGGTTGCTTGCTTGCCAAAAAATGTAAATGTAGAAATTTCTATGATTGCTGTTAAATAGCCTTAATCAATAAATCGGCTGTTGCCGGATTGGTAGCCAACGGCACATTGTGTACATCACAAAGGCGCATCAACATTAGTACATCTGGCTCATGAGGATGTTTTTCTAAAGGGTCTCTAAAGAAGAGTACCATATTGCATTTACCTTCAGCTACTCTAGCCGCTATTTGTGCATCACCACCCAAAGGGCCGGAAAGCATTGGTGTTACCTCAAAACCCGCTTTTTTTACTTTTTCTCCGGTTGTTCCGGTAGAAATAAGCCTTATATTCTTTTTTTCGAGTGTTTCTCTATGTTCATTTAAAAACTGAACCATTTCAGCTTTTCTACCATCATGTGCTATAAGCGCTATTTCCACTATTTCATATGTTGAGTGTGATACTTAACCAAACCATCAATTGGTCTCCTTACAAAATTACCTACTTTAAAGCCCATTTCTTGCCCAACTTCTCTAATTTCTTCCTGTGAAAGGAAAGCAATAGACCCTGCAAAATGTACCGGAGCTGTTTTTAATTCTTCTTTAAACTGGAAGATCATATTATTAGCGAACTCTCTAACACCTGATTTTATCAATTCTTTTATATAAGGACTATCTTTATGCAAGAACATAAACTCAGCAAACTTAGCCAAATAGGCATTTGGATTTGGACGATTGTAGATATTTAACTTGATGCTATCAGAATCCACATCATACTTCTCCTTAAAGGATACACGTAGATCCTCCGGCATATGCCTGAACTTATAATCACGTATTAAACGTTTTCCGTAATAATTTCCACTGGCATCATCCATTAGAATATATCCCAAGGATATTACACTCTGAATTGCTTTTTCACCATCATAATAAGTACAATTAGAACCTGTACCCATAATACAAACCACAGCAGGTTCATTATTATTGATTGTTGAATATATGGCTGCCATGGTATCTTCTTCTACCTGTACTTTGGCATTGGTAAAAAAGTTTTCAAGCACTTTTTTTAAAGCCAGCGTAGGCCTTTCTGTACCGCATCCGGCTCCGTAAAAGAAAATATATTCAACTTTTTCTTTATATGTACGTAACTCTACACTCTCTTCAATACGTTCTAGTAATTCTTTTGAAGTAAGTATCTCAGGATTTAAACCTCTGGTTCTTATCTTTTCAAAAAGTTTATTCCCTTCTTTATCTATGGCAATCCAATCACATTTGGTTGAACCGCTATCAACAATAAAAATCATATTTTAAGTTTAAGACCTCAAATTTAAAAAATGAATTATAAAATATTCAATAAACCTTATAAGTTTTACAAATCTTTTTAGCATATTATTTTTTAAACTTTTTAAATGATGACAAATCAAAAACTATTGATATAAAAGTAACATTATATTCTTGTTATTTTATGTAACTTCGTTTAGTATTATTCTTTCTATTTTCGCCCAAATCTTCCAGTATCATGAAAAAAATTTTACTCATTTCATTATTTTTATTATTCAAAACTTTGAACGGTCAGACCTTACAAGGTAACGTAATTAATGAAAACAAGTTACCTATTGAAGAAGTAACTATAGTTAATCTTAGAAACGGAGAACATACCCATACTGATACTAAAGGTTATTTTATTTTTAAAGATGTACAAATAGGTGATACCTTACAATTATCTCACATAGGCTACGAAACTAAATCAGAAAAAATTAAGTCTCTTAATGAAAAAGTGGTAATAGTACTTGCTGAAAAATATATTTCATTAGATGAAGTGATTATTTATCCGCATATAAATGCGTTGAACCTTATTACGGAAATAGATATCCAAACCGATCCGGTAAATTCATCACAAGACATCTTGAGACAGGTCCCAGGTTTGTTTATAGGCCAGCATGCCGGTGGCGGAAAAGCAGAACAACTTTTTATAAGAGGGTTTGATATAGACCATGGAACAGATGTAAATATTACTGTAGATGGTCTGCCGGTAAATATGGTTTCGCATGCACATGGTCAAGGTTATGCTGATCTACATTTTTTAATACCAGAAACCATTGATGAAATAGACTTTGGCAAAGGACCCTATTATGCCCATAAAGGGAATTTTAATACGGCTGCCTATGTAGATTTCAAAACTAAAAAACGATTGGATGAAAGCCAAATTAAATTTGAACTTGGACAATTCAATACTAAACGTAATATGCTTATGTTCAATATTTTGAATCATGAATCGCATAATGCGTATTTTGCTTCAGAATATATTGATACAGACGGCCCGTTTGATAGCCCTCAAAATTTTAACAGAATTAATCTATTTGGTAAATATGGTGGAAATATAACCAATGATGATTACCTTTCGGTTACAACTTCCTATTTTAAAAGTAAATGGGATGCCTCAGGGCAAATTCCACAAAGAGAAATTGATAATGGCCATATTTCACGTTTTGGCGCCATTGACGATACTGAAGGAGGCAATACCAGCAGGGCCAATTTTTTGATCAATTATGATAAATATATTGATGACCACTCCTATATTAAAAATTATGCTTTTTATTCTGAGTATGAATTTGAACTCTATTCCAACTTTACTTTTTTCTTAAATGACCCAGTGAATGGAGATCAGATCAAGCAAGAGGAAAAAAGAGGAATTTTCGGTTTTAACAGCGAATATAATCATCGTTTTTCTAATGATAATATTGATGGAAGTTGGCAATTAGGTGCCGGTTTGCGAAATGACCAAACAAAAAACAGTTTGCTATCGCATACCGTAAACAGGTCTGAAACCTTAGAAGAAATTAAATTAGGCAATGTAAACGAAACTAATTTCAGTGCTTACCTTAATGCTACTTTTGATGTTGGTAAATGGACGTTCAATCCTGCTGTACGATTTGATTATTTCGATTTTCAATACAATGATAAATTACTGGAAGCATACGAAACACAATCAAACACAAAATCAATCATCAGTCCAAAACTAAACATCTTGTATAACCAGTCAAAATCATTACAAGGCTATATAAAACTTGGTAAAGGTTTCCATTCAAACGATACCCGTGTAGTGGTTGCCGAAAACGGTAAAAAAATACTTCCGGCAGCTTATGGAACCGATATTGGGTTTATATGGAAGCCTATTGACCGATTGCTCATCAACACAGCATATTGGTATTTATTCTTAGAACAGGAATTTGTTTATGTTGGTGATGAAGGAGTTGTAGAACCAAGTGGAAAAACGCAAAGACAAGGTGTAGATCTTAGCATCAGATATCAACCATTAGACTGGTTATTCTGGAACTTTGATGCCAATTATGCTAATGGCAAAGCTATTGATGAAAACAGTGGTGAAGACTACATTCCGCTGGCTCCTGATTTTACCTTTGTAACTAGTTTAAATATGGTTAGAAAATCCGGTCTTTATGGAGGTGTTCATGTTAGACACATGGGAGACAGGCCTGCCAATGAAGATAATTCTATTACAGCTTCCGGCTATACAGTTGTTGACCTGAATATTGGTTATGAATGGAAGAAGTTTGATTTCAGTATCCAAATACAAAATCTTTTTGATACAGAATGGAACGAAACACAATTTGCGACAGAGTCTCGATTACAAAATGAACCGTTTCCTGTAGAAGAGATACATTTTACTCCCGGAACACCTTTCTTTTTAAAGGGCGTTGTAAGTTTCAGGTTTTAATAAAATGATGGAATCTAACTAACTGATATTTGACCAAATAGCTCTATTCTTGGTTATTTCTTTATAGGCAGTATTTATATTCCTATTTTCGGGACTTAACAAGTTCGGATCATCAGAAAGTACTTTAAAAGCAACTTCTCTTGCTTTTTTAAGTAACGCTGCATCTTTAACTATATCTGCAATTTTCATGTTCAATACACCACTTTGTTGTGTTCCCATTACATCGCCGGGGCCACGCAGTTTAAGATCTACTTCAGCAATTTTAAAACCATCGTTTGTACTTGTCATTGTTTCAATACGTGTTTTGGCATCGTTAGTCAATTTAAAACTCGTCATTAAAATACAATAACTCTGCTCAGCACCTCGCCCTACCCTTCCACGTAACTGGTGTAATTGTGACAAACCAAACCTTTCGGCACTTTCAATAACCATTACACTGGCGTTAGGGATATTTACACCTACTTCAATAACCGTTGTGGCAACCATAATGTGGGTTTCGCCTTTTAAAAACCTGTTCATTTCATATTCCTTATCCTCAGCTTTCATCTTTCCGTGAACAACACTTACTTGATAGGTTGGCTTTGAAAACTCTCTTGAAATACTCTCAAAGCCATCCATCAAATCTTTAAAATCCAGTTTCTGTGATTCTTCTATAAGAGGATACACCACATAAATCTGCCTGCCTTTGGCAATCTCATCTTTCATAAATTTAAAAACATTCAGTCTATTACTATCATATCTATGGGCAGTAATAACCTCTTTTCGGCCGGGAGGCAATTCATCAATTACAGAAATATCCAAATCACCATACACACTCATAGCTAATGTGCGTGGTATAGGGGTCGCCGTCATTACCAAAATATGTGGCGGTAATTTATTTTTCATCCACATTTTGGCTCGCTGTGCCACGCCAAAACGATGTTGTTCATCAATAATGGCCAGTCCTAAATTTTTAAATTGCACTTTATCCTCTAAAAGTGCATGAGTACCAATTATAATGTGTAGAGAACCATCTTCCAGTGCTTCATGGATATCTTTTCTATCTTTTGTTTTTGTTGAGCCAGTTAGTAATTGCACGCTGATATCCAGTCCTTTAACCATTTCAGAAATAGCATTGTAATGTTGTGTAGTCAAAATTTCAGTTGGGGCCATCAATGCGGTTTGAAAACCGTTATCAAGCGCTATCAACATGGTAAGTAGTGCCACGATAGTTTTGCCGGAGCCAACATCGCCTTGTAATAAACGATTCATCTGCGCTCCGGTAGCCATATCTTTCCTAATCTCTTTAATAACTCTTTTCTGCGCACCAGTCAATTCAAAAGGTAAATAATCCTTGTAAAAGTTGTTAAAATAATTGCCTACGCTGTTAAAAACATATCCTTTTATGGTTGATTTATGGATGAGTTTTTTTCGTATCAGTTGAAGCTGGATAAAAAATAATTCTTCAAATTTTAATCGCTGTTGAGCTTTGGTCAGTAACGTTTGACTTTGAGGAAAATGAATGTTAAAGAGAGCTTCATTTTTAGAAAGTAAATTAAACTTCTTTATTAGTGTCGGCGAAAGTGTTTCTGTAAAATTTGTTCCAACTTCTGTAAATAAATTCTGAATCATTTTAATAACAACCCTGTTGGTAACACCTTTGGTACTTAAATTCTCTGTTGAAGGATAAACTGGTTGCATAGCCGTTTGTAGGCTTTTATTGTAATCTGTAACCAATTCCAGCTCTGGATGTGGCATACTGAACGTACCATTAAACCAGTTTGCCCTTCCAAAAGCTACATAGGGAGTCTCTAGTTTTAAAGCCTCTTTGATCCATTTTACACCTCTAAACCAAACCAATTCCATAGTTCCGGTTTCATCTGAGAATGTGGCTACTAACCTACTACCTCGTTTTTGCTGAACGGTTTTAATATCAGTTATTCTACCTATTATTTGTACCTCGGTAGTATTTTGTTGTAACTGATTGATTTTTAAAAACTGTGTACGGTCTATATATCTATTTGGAAAGAAGTTAGCCAAATCAAACAACGAGCGTATTCCCAATTCTTTTCGCAATAACTCTGCACGTGATGGGCCTACGCCTTTCAGGTATTCAATCGGGGTATGTAAATCAATCGTTGGCAATAGAATTATTTTTACTGAACGAAGATACTAATTTGCTATTTTAAATTAAATGGATTCGATATATTTGAGTTTGAAATGACAACAAAATGAAAAAAATAAACATACTCCTCTTTGTAACCGTGATAATTCTCTTATCATCTTGTAAAACAAATGACTGGGCTAACAAAGCACGTTATAAAGAGCAAAACGAAATGTTGAAAAAATCACAACAAAAAGAAAACAGAATTGTTTTTATGGGCAATTCTATTACCGAAGGATGGAGCAATCATCACCCAGAGTTTTTTGAAGGTAAACCCTATATAAACAGAGGTATTAGTGGGCAAACTACTGACCAAATGCTGGAGCGTTTTCAAGAAGATGTTATTGATCTTAACCCTGTTGCAGTAGTTATCTTAGCAGGAACCAATGATATTGCCGAAAACAGAGGCCCTATTTCTTTAGAGGATATCACCAAAAACATCTCAAAAATGATTGATAAAGCTCAAAAGAATAATATCAAAGTGGTTCTATGTTCTGTAATACCTGCTTATGATTATCCATGGAGAAAAGGCCTACATCCTAATGAAAAGATTCCTAAACTTAATGCTATGCTCAAAGAATTGGCAGAAAAACGTGCTGTTTTTTATTTGGATTATTTTTCTGCAATGGCAAAAGAAGATAACGCTTTAATTGATGATTATGGGTACGATGGCGTACATCCTAATAAAGCTGGCTATGAAGTGATGGAACCTTTAGTTGAAGATGCTATAAAAACAGTGCTTAAGAATTAAATTACCATCATGAAACCTATTATTAGCGCTCAAGAACTTCTTGAATTAAATAACAATCAGCTACTACTTTTTGATGCCAGTAATAACCCAAATGCCAAAGAAAATTATCTGAAGAAACATTTGAAAGGGGCTTATTTTATTGATATCAATACTGAATTGGCTGATATTAAAGAAGATCTAAGCAATGGTGGAAGGCATCCATTACCAACATTGGAGCAGTTTTCAAAGGTGTTATCAAAATTTGGAGTTACACCCGATACACATATTATTATTTACGACCATGCGAA
>JAGQYU010000276.1:641-2422 GCA_020435885.1 Flavobacteriaceae bacterium | reverse complement strand
TAAATGTATTTCTGAAAAAAGTGCAAAAAAATTCAAAATGAGTAAAGTACCCCTTTTGGTGAGTGAAATATATCTTTGAGTTGGTTATGCGGAAATAACAACTGTTTTTTACCGCTAAAAACCTAATTTTTAGCTAATAGCCATTTTAAAAAACCAAATTTAGTATGTAGCTTTACCAAGTTTTAAAACGAAAAATGAAACTAAAAAAGCTCATAGTATTCTTTATTTTTTTGCTATTAACACTAGCTGTCACTGCTCAGATTGATAATGAAGCAATGCCTGCCGCAAAATTTTATTCTGACAGAATAACTGACGAATATGGCAATCCTTTGAGTGGCATACGTGTTAGAATAAAAAGTACTAATATTTCTACCATAACTGATGCTAATGGCGAGTTTAAGATCAATGCCAAAAATGGCGATATCATAGAGTTGAGCAAAAACGGAAGAATCATTAATACATATCGGTTAAACGGAAGTACTTACTACGAAGTTGAAGATAAATCAGAGCAAGTTTTGGAGAACGCAAATGTGTATAAATCTTCAAGATCAAAGAAATTGGAATATAATACTGCTGATGTTTTCAATTCATATATTGACTCGGCCAACAATGCCAAAAAAAGCAATCCCACACAAAGTATTGATTATGTTGAAGAGGCGCTGTTGATGGCCAATGCCTCCAGAAATAAAGAACAAATTGCCCAATCGTATGTGGTATTAGGAGATATTTATATGAATTTAAAGCAGTACGATCTTGCTTCTGATAATTATAAAATTGCATTAGATAATGTAAAGAATGCTCCAAATCAATTGAAATACGCAAAGGCATTATTGCTTTCAGGTAATTATAGAGAAAGTGAAAATCAATTTAACGGATTGCTAAAAGAAAGAAAGCTTTCAACGTTGCAGCAGATAGAAATTCACGAAGGTTTGGCTGATGTTTATTTTAAGATCAATCAACTTAGTGATGCTGAAAGGGAATATCAAACAGCACTTACGCTGTCCAAAAAAGTTAATAATACTGCTAAAATAGCTGAATTGAATGGTAAACTTTCGTTGTTGTTAGAAGCTAAGGGTCAAACAGTAAAAGCTGAAAGATTTTTATTACAAGCCAATGATTCTATAGCTAATAAAAATCCTCAAAATGCAGCCATTGCCAGTAAGAAAGTAGCAGATTTTTATAGTAGAAATAATAATGTAGAGAAAGAAGTACAGCAAAGAAAACAGACGCTTAATAGTTTGGTTGACAATAATTTGGATAGGGTTGAAGACGATGAAGTTGTTATTACAAAACAACGTGCCAAATTAGATCTGGGAAATGCTTTGCTGAAACAAAAAAATGTTCAGGAAGCTATTCCTATTTTGGAAGAAAGTGCTGAGGATGCGGAAAACATTAATGATATTGAAACTCAGAAAGATGCAGTCCAAAAATTATCTGAAGCCTATGTGTATTTAGGCGATGATGATAAAGCACTTTTTAATTACAAAAAATACGTGGCTTTAGTTGATGAATTGTATCAACAAAAAGAAAAAGAGATCGATGCTATAGTAAGTTTGAATAAGAACCTTACCGAAAAACAAAGCCGAATTAACAGTTTAGAAAAAGATAGAGAGCTGACAGAGAGTAAATTACAACTTTATCAAACGGAGCAAGAACTAACAACTGAAAATTACAGAAGGCAACAACTAATTATTTACTCTTTAATAGCTGGTGTTTTACTATTATTACTTTCCTTGTTTTGGATGTTTAGAAGTAATAAACAACGTAGGCTTGCTAATAAT
>JAGQYU010000276.1:0-528 GCA_020435885.1 Flavobacteriaceae bacterium | reverse complement strand
AGATACCTTACAGAATTTTCAACGTTAATGCGCAGTGTGCTGGAAAATTCTGAAGAAGATTTTATTCCTTTAGAGAAAGAGATTGAGCTGTTGCAATTGTATTTAAAATTAGAACACTCACGTTTTCAGGATAAGTTTGATTATGAGTTGACTGTAGATAAACAGATTGATGTGGGTCAGTTTCAGATTCCGCCGATGTTGCTACAACCCTATGTGGAAAATGCGGTGTGGCATGGACTCCGCTATAAAGAAGAAAAAGGTTTTTTAAAAGTGGAATTGCTTAAAAAAGATGAAGAATCTATCCAAATTATCATAACGGATAACGGTATAGGTAGAAAAAAATCTACGGAGTTGAAAACCGAGTATCAGAAAAAGAAACGTTCAAAAGGAATGCAAAATATTACACAACGTATTACTATTTTGAATGAAATGTATAAGGACAAAGTAGATGTTTTTATTGAAGATTTATATGATGATACCACTGGTACTAAAGTGATTTTAATGTTAAAGAAAGATTGATGAAACTAA
>JAGQYU010000275.1 GCA_020435885.1 Flavobacteriaceae bacterium | reverse complement strand
TATGTACGGCATACAATTATCAAGGAAAAGAAATAACACATTTACCATATAATATTGAACCTGAAAACGTATCGCCTATCTATACTGAATTCAAAGGTTGGAAAGCTGACCTCACTAAAATGGAAAATGCTGATGAACTTCCAAAAAATCTGGAGGCATACATTGACTTTATAGAAAAAGAACTGGAAGTACCTGTGAAAATTGTTTCCGTTGGGCCAGACAGAAAACAAACTGTTTTTAGGTAAAATTGCGTTAAAATAAAACTCCCATTCATTGTTAAAAGTACTTTTTCAGTAGTTTTGCAAAGCATATGCTAAAAAGATTACTGCTCATATTACTTTTATTGTCTGCGTACACTAGTATTGCACAGCAAAAACGCATACAAATTGTGCATGCTGATAATTCCACCATTGATGAAGAAAAGTTTCCCGGAGCAACTATTTTATTGGGAAATGTGTATGTTGAGCATCAAGGGATAGAAATGCGTAGTAAAAAAGCAATTTTCTATAAAAATGACAACTTTTTAAAGGCTTATGGCGATGTTATCCTAAATCAAGGAGATACCATTACTCAAACCAGTCATTATGTAGAGTACAACGGAAATTCCAAAACTGCCATTTCTTGGGGAGATGTTATCTTAAAAGACCAGTTAATTACGTTAACAACAGATACACTCCACTTTAACAGAACCAAGCAACTGCTATATTATCAATCAGGAGCAACTATAAAAGATACAACCAATGTACTAGTAAGTAACGTTGGAAATTATTATTTACAAACTTCTAAATTTCAGGCGCTTTCAGATGTTGTACTTACTAATCCTGATTATGTGTTAAAATCTAATCATTTAGATTATTATACAGATAGCGGACAGGCTTTTCTCTATGGGCCATCTACTATTACCGGAGAGAATAATTTTATATACACCGAGCAAGGTTTCTATGATACAAAAAATGAAATCTCCCACTTTACTAAAAACTCCAAACTAATTTCCGGCAACAGGGAGTTAAAAGCAGACAGTCTCTACTATAATAGAAATTTGGAGTTTGCCTCGGCCACAAATAATATTCAATTAAAAGATACCGTAAACAATACTGTTATAAGAGGCGGTTATGGCGAGTTTTTTAAAGAACTAGATTCCGCTTATGTAGTTAAGAGAGCCGTTGCCATTACAGAAATTGAAAAAGATTCCATGTATGTGCATGGGGATACGCTTCTTATAACCGGCAAAAAAGATAACCGCATCATCAGAGCATTTCATCATGTAAAATTCTTTAAAAGTAACCTAAGTGGTAAGTGTGATTCTATTTATTCAAATCAGCAAACTGGCATTACTACTTTATATAAAAACCCTGTTATTTGGTCAGAAAACAGTCAAATTACTGGTGATACAATAAAATTACTCTCTAACACTAAAACAGAAAAGATGGATAGTCTAAAAGTGTTGCAAAACGCTTTTGTTATACAAAAAGATTCAGCAGGTTTCAATCAAATTAAAGGAAGGGACATTTTAGGTAAATTTATTGATAATGAATTAAGAGATATAAATGTAATTGGCAATGCCGAAACTATTTTTTATGTACGGGATGAAAATACAAATGAACTCATCGGTATAGACAAAACTGCTTGTAGTTCCATCAATTTTAAATTAAAAAATAATGCCATAGAAGAAACAACCTGTTTTACAAAACCGGATGGAAACACTTACCCTCCTTCCAAATTCCCTGATAATGTACGATTGTTTAGAGGGTTTGTTTGGCGAGAAAAGGAACGCCCTCTATCCATGGAAGATATCTTTAAAAGAGATGAAGAAATTGAGGAAGAAGCTGAATTAAAAGAAAAGTTTGCTAAAATCCTCGAAGAAGATAAAGA
>JAGQYU010000274.1 GCA_020435885.1 Flavobacteriaceae bacterium | reverse complement strand
CCAAAGCCAAAGATGTAATGATAAACAATACACTTTCAAAACCTAATAAAAAAAGACTCCCTTGGACAGGCACACCAAAAACAAGTATTCCCAACACAATAATCACAATTGCATTTACAATAGATAAAAAAATGTATGGCACTACTTTCCCAACAATTACCTGAAAAGGTTTTAATGGTGATACCAGCAATATTTCCATCGTACCTAACTCTTTCTCACGGGCAATAGAAATAGATGTCATCATTGCTGATACTAGCATAAGTATAATAGTCATAACCCCGGGGACAAACATAAAAACACTCTTCAACTCCGGGTTATAGACCATTCTTGTTTGTGGTATAATTTGATACGCCATCGAATTTCCTTTATTATTCTCCTGCTGATAATTCAGCACCATTGCATTTATATAATTGGAAATTGTATTAGCGGTATTAGGATCTGTTGCATCTGTAATTACCTGAATAACAGCTTTATGATCTCTAACCAACTCTTTACTGAAATTCTGTTGGAAGTTGAGCACTGCCTTTACTTTACCTTTTTTGAATGCTTTTTCTATATCGCTTTCAGTATTTAATAACTGGCTGATGGTAAAGTATTTTGAAGCAGCAATTTTATTGATGATCTTCTGCGTATCTGTACTTTTAGATTGATCTAAAATAGCCACATCTACATTATTAATCTCATTGGTTATAGCAAAACCGAAAAGCAATATCTGAGCAATTGGCATCCCAAAAAGGATAAACAAAGACCGTTTATCTCTAAAAATATGATAAAATTCTTTTCTTAAAAAACCGATAAACCGTTTCATCCTCTAGCCAGTTTTAAGAAAACATCATTCATAGTATCTGCACCAAATTGTTCTTTTAGCTTTTTAGGCGAATCCAATGCCTCAATACTACCGTTGACCATTATAGAAACCCTATCGCAATATTCTGCCTCATCCATATAATGTGTAGTAACAAAAATAGTTGTACCACCATTAGCCGTTTTATAAATCATTTCCCAAAATTGCCTACGTGTTATAGGGTCTACGCCGCCCGTAGGCTCGTCCAAAAAAACAATTTTAGGTTCATGCAACAATGCCACGGAAAAAGCAATTTTCTGTTTCCAACCTAGTGGCAAAGAACCAACCAGCTCATTAACTATTTCATCTAAACCAAGTTCAGCAACTAATTGCGTTCTTTTTTCATTGATCCTTTTGCGAGTAAGGCCATAAATTCCACCAAAAAATGTGATATTTTCAGCCACAGTCAAATCATCATACAAGGCAAATTTTTGACTCATATAACCAATATTCTTTTTGATGAGTTCTGCCTCTGAAAACACATCGAAACCTGCCACTTTTGCAGTACCAGCAGTAGGTTTGGAAATACCAATCAACATTTTCATAGCTGTGGTTTTACCTGCACCGTTGGCTCCTAAAAAGCCAAAAATCTCTCCTTTAGCTACCTCAAAAGTAATAGCATTTACAGCTGTAAAATCGCCAAATTTCTTAGTTAATGAATCTACCTGTATTACTTTTTCTGCTTCCATTATTTTGCCAAATCCATAAATACATCTTCAATAGTAGGCTCTGTCTTTTCAATAAAAATATTATCCAAATAGTGAACATTCAGATAATTATATAATTCTTGATAATCAAACTCTGATCTTGTATCTGTATAGTGAACATATTCGCCAAAAGGATAAGCACTATGTGTAAATTCATACTGAGCCAATTTTTCCAACAACTGATACATATTGGAAGCTTTGATATTATACAGTTCTTTCGGGTATTTTTTAACAACATTTTTGGGAGTATCTATCTCTAAAATACTTCCATCCTGAATCAACGCCACTCTATCACAAAGTGCAGCCTCATCCATATAAGGAGTTGAAACTAACATGGTAATACCCTTTTGCTGTAACCGTTTTAGCATATCCCAAAACTCCTTTCTGGAGACCGGATCGACCCCTGTGGTCGGTTCATCCAAAAACAATACTTTAGGTTTATGTATCAAAGCACAGCTCAATGCCAATTTTTGTTTCATCCCACCGGAAAGTTTGCCTGCTCTTCGGTTTTTAAAAGGCTCAATTTGAATGTAAATATCTTTGATAAGATCATAATTCTCCTCAATGGTGGTACCAAAAATAGTTGCAAAAAATTGCAAGTTTTCTTCAACAGTAAGATCTTGATACAAAGAAAATCTACCGGGCATATACCCCACACTATTTCGAATATTCTTATACTCAGAAACCACATCAAAACCAACCACACTGGCTTTACCTTCATCGGCTATTAGAAGCGTTGTGAGTATTCTGAATAAGGTAGTTTTACCTGCACCGTCAGGGCCAATAAGTCCAAATAATTCACCTTTGTCAACTTGAAAAGTGACATTTTTAAGTGCCTGAACTTTATCATAGCTTTTGCTGATATTTTCAACGATGATGCTCAAAATATCAATTATTTTCTGTACTAATCCACATTTCTGCCGGCATACCAATTTTTAAACTACCATCATTGGTTACATCAACTTTCACAGCATAGACCAACGCAACACGCTCTTCTTTGGTCTGAATTATTTTGGGCGTAAATTCCGCTTCGGAAGCAATCCAGCTGATGATACCATCATACGATTTCATATCTTCTCTATCATCAATCTTAACCGAAACCTGCTGTCCTATTTTTAAATTTGCCAATTGCGTTTCACTAACATAAACCCTTAATTCTAATTTGCTTAGGTCAGCAATTTTATAGAGTTGTTTTCCGAACGAAACTACCTCGCTTCGCTCTGCATATTTTGTGATGACAGTTCCATTTATAGGGTTGATGATCTTACTTTTTTGTATCTGATCTTCAATCTGTTTTAGTTGTACTTCTATGTTTTTATATTCTGCAACCACCGGAGCATTTTGGCTTTCCACACTTAGTTTTTGTTGTTTCAATACATTTATTTGCCCATTGATATCATCCAATTGCTTTTGTGTTGCAGCATTGTCTTTTATTAGATTTTCGATTCGTATCTTATCGATCATTGCTGTTTTTAACTGTGCATTCAATACATTGATTTGCGATAATACACCTCTAGATTTAGAAGCAATAATTTGCTTTGATGCTAATAGCTGATCACGTTTTAGCGATAAAGGAATTGTATCAACATAGCCAACAAAAGCATCTTTTTCTAAAGTTAGCCCCTCTTCTATCTTAAACTCCAATAATTTTCCATTGCTTTCAGAAGAAACAATGACTTCTGTGGCTTCAAAATTACCATAACCATCAGCTTTGCCGTTTCCATTTGAACATGAAAACAGTGCTATAGATATAAATAGATAAATAAAATATTGTATTGATCTCATAGTTGAAATTTATTGTCCTTTAATTGTATTATATGTTGCTTTTGCCAGTTTTAATTGAATTTTATGAGTACTTAATTCATTTTGAGACTCATATAAATTTGTCAGTTCGGTTATGTATTGCGAAGATGTAATAACGCCATTTTGTAATTGCGAATTTGCAGAAGCAAGCACTTCTTCACGTAGTTTAACTATCTCTTCATCAGCATCAATAATTGAAATAAGTTTTTGTATCTCAGAAAGTTGTTGATCTAACTCAATTGAAGTATTTAGCTGAAAAACAGACTCTTCATTATCAATAATATCACTATTTACTTGCAAAGATTCTCTTTTTCGTTTGGTGGCATTCCAGTCAAAAACATTCCAATTTAGCTTTAGTCCAACCATATAATAGGCTTGAAAAGAATTGTCTAACATGTTTAGCCCCGGATTTCCGTAACCACCCGTTGCAAATCCCATCAGTTTAGGTATATTTTCCTTAGCAATTAACACCTTGGAGGCCTCCAATTGCTCTTTTTTATAATTAAATAAACTTATCTCAGGCCGTTTTAATGAATCTGAAGCATCCATGCTAATTTCAGTATCATTTAAAACTGTTTGGTTTGAAATTTCTTTTCCCGTTAAAGACGATAGCGTTTTCAACAAACTCAGTTTATTTTGCTCAATTTCAATAAATTGCTGATTAATTTTTAACAATTCAGCTTCTAATACTTTATCTGATGAAGGCAACAACACGCCATATTGTACTCCTGATTTTACCTCTTTTAACTTTGCTTCTAACTGTCCTTTTTTTGCAATCAATAATTTCTGCTTTTCTTGTAAAAGTAATATTGAAAAGTACAACTGATTAACTTGCTTTTTCAGTTGATATAAATTTACTTCAACCTGTTGCTGCATTGCTTTAGCTTCTGCCTCTCTTACTTTTACAGAAGCTGGAACAACTCCGCCACCGTATATTAGCTGATTAGCCGTTATTGTAGCTTTATACTGATCTTTGTTCAATGGTTCTACACTTGAATTTGGAATAGGAACTTCAGTAACGTCTGATTGATAAGTAGCCTGCGCTGAAAGATCGAATTGAGGTAGTTTTTCAGCAGAGATAGCGTCAATATCAAATTTCAATTGCTTATCCAACAACTCTTTTTGCTTGGCTAACGGATAATTAATTGATACCCAGTTATAGCACTCTTCTAGTGTTATTTTTTCTTGGGCATTGCCCCAAAACATAAAAAGCGTAAACACAAGAAATACTATTCTTTTCATTTCTTTACTTTTTTATTGAATTTATTATAAAATCACCCACTTCAGTTTTTCTGTCTTCCATCATTTGTTTAAAAGTTTTATCATCCATTTTTAAAACACCTTTTATTAGTGGAGCTGCAATGAAAGGGAAAACATTGAGGGCCATAAGGTTAATAAACAATTGCTCCGCTTTGATAGCTTTTATAGTTCCTTTCTCTATCTCCATCTTTACCTGAGCTTTAAATTTTTCTATAGAAGGAAAATCTTTGTTATCTAATATCTTTCTAATAAACTGAGGGTTTTTATTAATTTCTTGAATGATAAAATTGGGCAGATAAGGGTGTTCTGCCACAAATTGGATATAGTTAGCCGCAAAAGTTCGTATCTTTTCCTCTAAAGGCAAATCATTATCTAAAATCTTGCTTAGTTGAGGGATTAATGACAAAAAAGCTGCCTTAAAAACAGCTTCAAATAACAATTGTTTGCTACGATAATAATAGTGAAGCAGCGCCTTATTTATACCTGCTTCATCAGCAATTTCTTGCATTCTAGCCCCATCCAT
>JAGQYU010000273.1:2025-2557 GCA_020435885.1 Flavobacteriaceae bacterium | reverse complement strand
CAATAATATATAAAAAAAATAAAATGTTGAGTTTAATGTAACTTCCTAGCGGAATAGTTTCTGAAGAATCTCAAAAATTTAATTTCGAATGTTGAAAATTAACGAAGCAGATTCAACTTTAGGGAGAAAAATAAATAGTTAACTAAGAAATGATCAATAAATACAGTAGAGTAGTAACACAAGATCCAACACAGCCTGCCGCACAGGCTATGTTACATGCCATAGGTTTAACGGATGAAGATTTTAAAAAGCCGTTAATAGGTATTGCCAGTACAGGTTATGAGGGGAATCCGTGCAATATGCACTTGAACGACCTGTCTAAATTAGTAAAACAAGGTGTTGAAGAAACCAATTCCGTTGGATTGATTTTTAATACTATTGGAGTTAGTGATGGTATTTCTATGGGAACCCCGGGGATGCGCTACTCACTTCCTTCCAGAGATATTATTGCTGATTCTATCGAGACTGTGGTACAGGCCATGGCTTATGACGGATTGGTAACAGTTGTTGGATGTGATAAAAATATGCCGGG
>JAGQYU010000273.1:1844-1985 GCA_020435885.1 Flavobacteriaceae bacterium | reverse complement strand
TTGCTTCCGGTTGCCACAATGGCAAGAAATTGGATGTGGTTTCTGCTTTTGAGGCTTGGGGACAAAAAGTTGCAGGTACTATTGATAATACCGAATATAAAAATGTAATCCACAAAGCATGTCCGGGGGCAGGAGCTTGCG
>JAGQYU010000273.1:0-1770 GCA_020435885.1 Flavobacteriaceae bacterium | reverse complement strand
ATGTCTTTGCCGTTTAATTCTTCCAATCCGGCAGTTAGCCATAATAAAGAAGAAGAATGTATTAATGCGGGTAAAGCGTTGAAATATTTAATTGAGAATGATATTAAACCTAGTGATATTGTTACCAGAAAATCTATTGAAAATGCTATACGACTGGTAACTATTTTAGGAGGTTCTACCAATGCAGTGTTGCACTTTTTGGCGATTACAAAGGCGGCAAATATTGATTTTACACTGAAAGATTTTCAAGAAATTAGTAATAATACACCTTTCTTGGCAGATTTAAAACCAAGTGGTAAGTTCTTGATGGAAGATGTGCATGCCATAGGTGGAATACCGGCAGTGCTTAAGTACTTGTTGAAATTAGGATTGCTCCATAGTGATTGTTTAACCGTTACAGGAAAAACCTTAGCAGAGAATTTAGCTGATGTGCCAGACCTTACAGGAGATCAAGAAGTGATTAGACCTTTTGATAAACCGATAAAACAAACAGGCCACATCAGAATATTATACGGAAACTTAGCCTCTGAAGGTGCTGTTGCAAAAATTACCGGTAAGGAAGGATTAGAGTTCGTAGGTAAGGCAAAGGTTTTTGATAGCGAATATGCAGCCAATGATGGTATTAGAGATGGAAAAGTTCAAAAAGGTGATGTAGTGGTAATTCGTTATGAGGGACCCAAAGGAGGTCCTGGAATGCCTGAAATGCTAAAACCAACGGCTGCTATTATGGGTGCAGGTTTGGGTAAAGAAGTAGCATTGATAACAGATGGAAGGTTCTCCGGTGGTACACATGGTTTTGTGGTGGGGCATGTAACCCCTGAAGCTCAAGATGGTGGTACCATAGCTGTTGTTAAAGATGGAGATGAAATTACTATCAATGCTGAAAGTAATATTATTTCAGTAAATATTTCTGATGAAGAAATTGCTAAAAGAAAAGCGGACTGGAAACAACCGCCGTTAAAATTCAGTAAAGGAATTCTATATAAATATGCTAAAACTGTTTCGTCAGCATCACAAGGATGTGTAACTGACGAATTCTAAAATAGAAAGTATGTCTACAGAAACACAAACAATAAAAAAAGCACAAGTTGCAACTACCCAAAAGA
Organism: Flavobacteriaceae bacterium; assembly: GCA_020435885.1. Taxonomy (GTDB): domain Bacteria; phylum Bacteroidota; class Bacteroidia; order Flavobacteriales; family Flavobacteriaceae; genus Aureibaculum. The sequence continues at coordinate 664 of JAGQYU010000273.1, read as the reverse complement.
TATCAGGGGCTGAAGCTGTTATCCGTTGCCTGCTAGAGGAGGGAGTTGATTTGGCCTATGGTTACCCTGGAGGGGCTATAATGCCTGTATATGATGAATTATTTAAGTATAAAGATCAATTCCATCATGTGCTTACTCGCCACGAGCAGGGGGCTACACATGCGGCACAAGGTTTTGCAAGGGTAACAGGCAAGCCGGGTGTGGTTTTTGCTACTTCCGGGCCGGGAGCAACCAATCTAATTACAGGTATTGCTGATGCTCAGATAGACTCAACACCGATGATTTGTATTACAGGGCAGGTAGCTTCGCATTTATTGGGCTCGGATGCTTTTCAGGAAACGGATATTGTAGGCATTTCTACGCCTGTAACCAAGTGGAACTATCAGGTTACCAAGGCTTCTGAAATTCCGGAAATAATTGCTAAAGCTTTTTACATTGCTAAATCCGGCAGACCAGGGCCTGTGTTGGTAGATATTACAAAAGATGCTCAGTTTGGAGAGTTGGAATTTTCGTATAAAAAATGTACGAATGTTCGGAGTTATAAGCCTGTTCCAAAAGTAGATCGTGAAAAATTGATAGAGGCTGCTGAGATTATCAATAACGCAAAAAAACCTTTTATTGTTTGGGGGCAAGGTGTACTTATTGGTGGTGCCGAGCAAGAGTT
>JAGQYU010000040.1:1483-12983 GCA_020435885.1 Flavobacteriaceae bacterium | reverse complement strand
TTCCAGTCTACCACAATTGCGCCCATATGTTGTGTTGGGGCACTATCTGAAACTGATGTAAAAGAAATTCCGTTGTTGTTGGTATACCATAATCCTCCAGTGGCATATGCCACATAAAACTCTGATGGTTGTTGAGGGTTAACGGCTATATCAACCACACGACCACTCATAATGTTAGGGCCAATGTTTGTAAAAGGTACGTTTTTAACCGTAGAATGTTGTGCGGATAAATTTAGCAGTGAAAATGCACACAGAAGGAAGAGTATTTTTTTCATGGTAGCTGATCGTTTATAATATTGAAGGATAAAAGAATGATATAAATAATTTTAATAAAAGTAGTAAATTATATGCTAATAAAAAAAGCCTCAATCTGAGGCTTTTTTTATTATTCTGCTATAAAATCTTCGAATGATTTGAGTTCTAGCTGGTCTAAGAACTTAACTTTTTTCTTAATTTTTTCATACTCTTTTTTAGCAGTATCAAATCGTTTTTCTATGGTTGCTAAACTTTCGAGTTCAGTATCTGAAGGTTTATCATAACTTCCGGCAATTTTAGCGTATAGATCAGCCATTTTTTCTCTTAATTGAGGTTCAGCAGCGCCCACATAATTATCTCCGGTGGTGATAACTAAAGATTCTTTTAACTTATTTAAAGAAGAAGCTAATTTTTTATTCTTTGTAGTTTCAGCTTTTTCTAAGATAGCATCCAATTCATAAACCATGTACGCTAGCTCTTGAGTCATATCATACATTTTCATGGTTGTTTGATGTTTTTGCTTTCTGTCTTGTTCAGTAAGTTTAGATTTTAGATCGTAAACTAATTCCACATTTTGCTCATAAGTATCCTTACCTTTTGTAATTACGACTTTATAGGTGCCTGCTTCAGCTGTAGGAGTAGTAAAACCTCCAAAGCTAAATGTTTTGCCTTTTGCAACTTTTGGCTGTTTAAGTCGGTAGTTCCAATTAACAATATTAATGCCTTTTGCTTTACCGGGTTCTAGCGTGCTAATAACCTTTCCATTCATATCTTGAATTTCCATGGTCATTTTACCAAAAGTATGTCTTTTCTTTAAGTAATATTTTATTTGAGCGGCACGGCTTGGGTTAGCTCCAACAAATTGTGTTTCAGTTCCAAAACTGCCACCAAAACTACCTTCTTCATGAATAACCGTTGGACTGGATGTAAAGAAATGGAGGTTTTTATTAAGGTTTTCTTGATTGATTTCTCGTAAAGGAGAAATATCATCAATAATAATGACTCCACGGCCATGAGTACCCATAACCAAATCATTGGTTTTTTTATGAAGGTCAATAAAATGAACGGCCACTGAAGGCATATTGTTAGTAAATTTACTCCAATGCTTACCGCCATCAACCGTAATGTAAAGGCCAAATTCAGTGCCTAAAAACAGAAGGTCTGGGTTTACATAATCTTCTTGAATATTTCTTACAAAACCTTTAACGTCATCAGTTATAATATTTGTCCAAGTTTTACCATAATCTGTAGTTTTATAGGCATAGGGATTCATATCGTTCATAGTATGACCATCAAAAGCCGCATAGGCAGTGCCTTTATCAAAAGTACTTGCTTCTATATGATAGCACCATGTGTTTTGTGGTAATCTGGTTATATTCATTACAGTATTTGTCCAAGTTTTTCCGCCATCAGTAGTTACTTGTACATTACCATCATCGGTGCCTACCCAAATAATATTTTCGTCTAAAGGAGATTCTGCTATCGTAAAAATAGTGGTGTGATTTTCAGCTCCGGAATTATCCATAGACAAACCGCCAGAGTTTTCCTGATCTTGCTTTTTAGGATCATTGGTTGTAAGGTCTGGAGAGATCACTTGCCACGTATCACCCATATTTTCTGATCTGTGTAAATATTGACTACCCATATAAAAACGATCAGGTTTATGGATACTAACTGCCATTGGGGCATTCCAGTTAAAACGTAATTTTGAATATTTTTCTGTAGGTAATGGTTGAATTGTTTTGACTCTCTTATTATCTACATCATATCTCCATACATTTTCGGCACCTTGCATTTCTGAGTAAATGATGTTTTTTGTAGGATGTTTTAAAACTCTGAATCCATCACCACCTCCTAGTGCATTCCAGTCACGGGCTTGAATTCCGCCTGGTGAAGAAGATGGTCCTGACCAAGAACCATTATCTTGTAAACCTCCATACACATTATAGGGCTCGGCATCATCTACACTAATATGGTAGAATTGTGATAAAGGAAGGTCTTCAACAATTTCCATAGTAGTACCACCATTCCATGACCTATAAAGGCCACCATCAGTACCCACATACATGATATCTGAATTATTTATGCTGAAAGCAATATCATGTATATCGCTATGCATATTTCCTAAGTCTTTAAAAGTTTTACCTCCATCTCTTGAGATAGATCCGTTGAGGCCTCCTTTTACCAGTACATCAGGATTTTTAGGATCAATAACAATTCTTGAGAAGTAGAATGGCCTTACGGTAATTCCAAAATCATTGTTTAGTTGTTTCCATGATGCGCCGGCATCATCACTGCGGTATAATCCTTTGCGTTCATTCTTTTCTGCTTCAATAACTGTATAAAGAACTTTTGGATTAGAAGGAGCTACGGCAATGGCCAATCTGCCTAAACGCCCCTCAGGAAAACCATTATGGATTTTATTCCATGTTTTTCCGGCATCGGTAGATTTGTATAAGGCACTGTTTGGCCCTCCTGATTCGAATGACCACCCTGTTCTTCTAAATTCCCACATAGAAGCATACAGTATATTAGGATCAGAAGAATCCATAGCCATATCAGCACATCCGGTTTTAGGGTTTATATACAGTATACGGTTCCATGTTTCGCCGCCATCGTTTGATTTATAAATGCCTCGTTCTTCACTATCTCCCCAAAGAGCACCTAGAACGGCAACATAAATTTCTTTTGAGTTTTTTGGATTGATTATGATGTTGGCGATGCGTTCAGAATTTTCCAGCCCAATCTTTTTCCAGTTAGCACCTCCGTCTGTAGATTTGTATAAACCATCACCTATACTTACACTGTTTCTGGTCCATGTTTCTCCTGTTCCAACATAAATGGTATTATCAGGGTCGTTTGGGTCTAATGTAACTGCTCCAATTGATTGGCAATAATCATCAAAAATTGGATTAAATGTTGTTCCGGCATCATTTGACTTCCATACACCACCACCGGCTGATCCGATATAAATGATACGTTCATTAGTTGGATGCGTTTCGAGATCATTGATACGTCCACTCATCAGTGCAGGGCCTATATGGCGTGCTTTTAAGTCACCAAAAAGCTCTTTACCGGATAAGGTAATTTCTTCCTGTGCATTGGTTATGAAACCAAAAAAGCCGAATAATGACAGAAATAAAAAATTTATTTTTTTCATAATGGTTTGGTTTAATAAAAAACCCTCAAAGTGAAATATTTTGAGGGTTATATTTAGAAATATTATTTTCCTTCTGTAGAAGTTTCTTCTTCAGGGAATATAAACATACTGGCATCAACAGATGGATTTAACTCTATTGAATTAATAGTAATAGCTACAGATTGTCCATCTTTAACACCTTGTTTGATAGAAAAGGGAAAGTATATGCCATCAACTTCTTGGTAGTCACTAAACATTATTTCAGATACCTTTCCTTTTTCAGGACCCGATTTTATTTCACTTTGAACAGCTATTGGTATATAATTTTCAGTATCAAAGAAATAATAATTAACACTTTCTTCTTGATTACCATCAACAGTTACAGGTTCTTTAACTAATTTTATTTTATAAGTATCCGCACCATCAATAGTTTCTTTACCGAGTAATTCAACAGTATATCCTTTGTCCTTATAATTTATAAAAGGATCCATAAAATCATTAGCCTCTAATTTAAAATTAGCAGTAGTTTCTGCATCACTTTTTTCAGGCTTCATTGTTCTAAAATTATGACCCCAAAGTATTTCACCGTCAAAAACACCTTGTTTAATTTCTTTACCTTGAAACTTAACGGTTGACATTTGTTTACCATCTTTCAACTGAATTATTTCAACAGGAAATTCCATACCCATTTGGTTAACTGTAGTAGACATTTTAACTCCTTCTATATTTTTAAGATTTTCTAAGCCACCAATATTTTCAAAGTAGTTAGAGAGTATTTCATCAGCAGTTTGTGCTTGAGAGATGAAGCTAATGCTAAAGATAAATAGTAGTAATGTTAGTTTTTTCATAATTAAAGTTTAAATATTAAGAATTTGAATATTAGTTGTATAGTTATAAAATATGTTACAAACAATACGAAACTTAAAGTTAAAAAATATAATGTTAATAAATATAACTATTTGAATTGAAGAAAGAATTATTGAAATCCCTATTTTTAGACTTCCAAAAAGTTTAAAGATAATCTTACTATTTCATGTACTTAATTTTTGACACCGAAACTACCGGATTGCCACGTAATTACAATGCCCCTGTCAGTGATACTGATAACTGGCCAAGGTGTGTTCAGATAGCATGGCAATTACACGGCAAGTATGGCGAGTTGTTGGAACATAAAGATTTTCTTATTATTCCGGAAGGATATAATATCCCTTATGATGCCGAGCAGATACATGGTATTTCTACCCAGTTAGCAGAGAAAAAGGGTGAGCGATTGGAAACAGTTTTACAACTGTTTAATGAAACGCTGGATAAAACGGATTATGTAGTAGGACAAAATGTAGATTTTGACCTTAAGATCATGGGAAGTGAGTTCTACAGAAAAGGTGTTGGAACAAAACTAAACGATCTACCTGTATTGGATACTTGTACAGAAACCACAGCTGAATTGTGTAAGATTCCCGGGGGTAGAGGTGGTAAATATAAATTGCCGACATTAACCGAACTACATGAGTTTTTGTTTGAGGAACGTTTTGAAGAAGCCCACAATGCTACTGCTGATGTGGAGGCAACTACACGCTGTTTCTTTGAGCTTATCAGAAAGCAGGTTTTTACCAAAGAGGAGCTAGATGTAACCCCCGATTATTTTGAAAAATTCAACGCTGAGAATCCTCAGGAGATTGAGTTAATTGGGCTCAAACACATCAACCTTAAAAAAGAAAGTGCTAAACTCAAAGAAACTTCTGATGATGTTCTAAAAGGTGCTGAAAAGTATCAAGATAAAGATTTAGATCACTGTAATTTTTCACATTTACATAACCATTCGCAGTTTTCTATCTTACAATCTACTTCTGATGTTGCAAAACTGGTAAAATCTGCTGTAGATAACCAAATGCCGGCTGTTGCACTAACTGATAACGGTAATATGATGGGTGCTTTTTCCTTTGTGAAAGAAGCCCTGAAATATAATAAAGATGAAGAAGTAATCAAACCTATTGTTGGTTGCGAATTCAATATCTGCCAAGATCATACCAATAAATCTGTAAAGGATAACGGCTATCAGATTGTGCTTTTAGCGAAGAACAAAAGAGGGTATCATAATCTGGCTAAAATGGCCTCCATAGCTTATATAGATGGTTTTTATTATGTGCCTCGAATTGATAAAATTGTACTGGAAAAATACAAAGAAGACATTATCGCTTTAAGCGGAAATATATACGGTGAGATACCCAACTTAATCCTTAATGTAGGAGAAAAACAGGCAGAAGAAGCACTAATTTGGTGGAAAGAAACTTTTAGTGATGATTTTTATTTGGAACTGAATGATCACCAACAAGAAAATGAACAGCACATCAATGAAGTCTTACTACAGTTTTCAAAGAAGCATGGGGTAAAGGTAGTTGCTACAAACAATACCTACTACATCAAAAAGGATGATGCGGAATCTCATGACATTCTTTTATGTGTTAAAGATGGTGAAAAGCTAGCCACTCCAAAGGGTAGAGGAAGAGGTTTTAGATACGGATTGCCTAATGATGAGTATTACTTCAAGTCTCAGGATGAGATGAAGCAGTTGTTCAAAAACATTCCGGAGGCTATCATTAACATTCAGGAAATTGTAGATAAGGTTGAAGCCTATTCGTTGCAACGAGACGTGTTGCTTCCAAAATTTGCTATTCCTAAAGAGTTTATTGATGAAAAAGATACCGAAGATGGAGGTAAGCGTGGCGAAAATGCCTACCTGAGGTATTTAACCTATGAAGGTGCAAAAAAACGCTACAAAGAAATCAATACGGAAACTAAAGAACGGTTAGATTTTGAGCTGGAAGTTATCGAAAATACAGGCTATCCGGGGTATTTTTTGATTGTTCAAGACTTTATTGCTGAAGCTCGTAAGATGGGGGTTTCTGTAGGCCCAGGCCGAGGTTCTGCAGCGGGTTCTGCGGTGGCCTATTGTTTGGGAATTACCAATATAGACCCGATTGAATATGATCTCCTTTTTGAGCGGTTTTTGAACCCTGATCGTGTGTCGTTACCCGATATTGATATTGATTTTGATGACGAGGGTCGCCAAAAGGTAATCGATTATGTAATTAATAAATATGGCTCAAATCAGGTGGCGCAGATCATTACGTATGGTACAATGGCTGCAAAATCTTCTATCCGAGACACGGCCAGAGTGTTAGATTTGCCCTTACCTGATGCAGATAGAATTGCCAAATTAGTGCCTAACACATCGTTGGCTACTATTTTTGGAGAAGATGAAAAAAGTATCTCTAAAATAGAAGAACTCCGTAAAGAGGATATTCTTCGTGTAAACGAACTTCGCAATCTTGCTGAAGGCGAAGATACTGAGGCTCAGACTATTAGACAAGCCTTGGCATTGGAAGGTTCTATCCGAAATACAGGCACACATGCTTGTGGTGTTATCATTACTCCTGAGGATATTACCAATCTTATTCCCGTGGCAACAGCCAAAGATTCCGATCTTTTTGTTACCCAGTTCGATAACTATGTGGTTGAGGATGCGGGTCTGTTAAAAATGGACTTTTTAGGGTTAAAGACCTTAACGCTGATAAAAGATACATGCAAAATTGTAAAAGCACTTCATGGAAAAGAATTGAATCCTGATACATTTCCGCTTGACGATGAAAAGACATATGAACTTTTTCAACGAGGTGAAACGGTAGGTATTTTCCAGTACGAATCTCTCGGAATGCAAAAACATATGAAGGCGTTGAAGCCGACAGAGTTTGCAGATCTTATCGCTATGAATGCGCTGTATCGTCCGGGGCCTATGGAATACATACCGTTGTTCATTCAGCGAAAGCATGGTATTGAAGCTATTGAATATGACCTTCCGGAAATGGAAGAATATTTGAAAGAAACGTATGGGGTTACGGTGTATCAAGAGCAGGTAATGTTGTTGTCACAAAAACTGGCAGGTTTTACCAAAGGTGAGGCAGATGTACTCCGTAAAGCTATGGGTAAAAAAATATTTGCCTTGCTGGAAAAACTAAAACCAAAATTTATTGAAGGAGGGAAAAGTAATGGTCATCCGGAGGAGATATTGGAAAAAATTTGGAAAGACTGGGAGGCTTTTGCGGCGTATGCATTCAATAAATCGCATTCAACTTGTTATGCTTATGTGGCGTACCAAACGGCCTATTTAAAAGCGCATTACCCTGCTGAATATATGGCGGCGGTACTTTCCAATAATATGAATGATATTAAACAGGTATCCTTCTTTATGGATGAATGTAAACGTGCCGGAATCCCCGTATTAGGGCCAGACATTAATGAATCTTTCTACAAATTTTCTGTGAATAAACAAGGAGCCATCCGTTTTGGGATGGGCGCTATAAAAGGTGTTGGTGCAAATGCTGTAGAAGCCATTGTGGAAGAACGAAAAGGTAATGGAAACTACCGATCTATTTTTGATGTTGCTAAACGTGTTGATCTGAGATCGGCCAATAAAAAAGCATTTGACAGTTTGGTGTTGGCGGGCGCTTTTGATTCTTTCGCAGATACACACAGAGCCCAGTATTTTGAATTAGATGATAAGAATACAACTTTTATAGAAAGGGCTATCCGTTTTGGAGCTAAGTATCAAGAGAATGCAAATTCGGCACAAGTTTCTTTGTTTGGCGAAACTTCTGATGTACAATTTGAAGAACCTCAAATACCCAATTGTGAGTTGTGGAATATCATGGAAAAGCTGGCAAAAGAAAAAGAAGTTATCGGTATGTATATTTCCGGCCACCCATTGGATGATTATAAAGTGGAGATGAGATATTTCTGTAATGCACCTGTTGAGGCTTTTAAGAATGAAGAAGAGTTGATTGGGAAAGACCTTTCCATTGGAGGTATTATTACTAATGTGGAGCATAGAGTTTCTAAAAATGGAAAGGGTTGGGCTGCTTTTACCATAGAGGATTATTCTGATGCACATGAATTTCGCATTTTTGGAGAGGATTATTTAAAATTCAAGCATTTTTTAATTCCGAATTCATTCTTGTATGTCAAAATGTCCGTACGCCCAGGGTGGAGGGAAGGTGATATCAGAATTCAATTCAATCATATTATGATGTTGCAGGATGTATTGGAAACCTTTGCCAGTAAATTGACATTACAATTGAATATCAATGATATCAATGAAGAGAAGATACATTTTATTGAAGATATGGTAGGGAATCATAAAGGCAAAGATGCCCTGAACTTTTTAGTGTATGATGTGGAGGAAAAGTTGCAATTACATATGCCTAGCAGGGTTGCAAAAGTGAAAATTTCGCAAGAATTGCTTACTGAATTAGAGAACAACGAGTTGTTGTATAAGTTGAATTGATTGTCATTTCGATCCCGAGGTGTCGGGAGAGAAATCTAACAAAAAGATTCCTCACATCCGTTCGGAATGACAGGAAATCGTCATTGCGAATCATCCCAAGTATTTGGGATTGCTGTGGCAATCTTTCAATAAAAATAAAAGATTGCTTCGTCACTTTGTTACTCGCAATGACGGTTAATATCTGTAGTGCCCAATAATTTTAAATTTAAACAAACAATCTTCCAGTATTTGTCCGGCACCTATATTATGAACAATTAGAGGCCTTTTGCCATCATCGGTTTTTTTATTAACCACAATACCAATATGTGTAATAGCTCCTCCTAAATTCCAGCAGACAATATCTCCTGGTAAGTAATCATCTGCATTTTTAGATATGGATTTTTCATCACCTTTTCGTTTAAAATAGGTCATTAAATTAGGAACTCTTCTATGGTCTATATTTTTATCGGTTGTTTTGAGTCTCCAAAGTTTTGGATATTCACTAAAATTGGCTTTCATATCTTCATGTACTTCCTTTTGTAGGTCAATGCCAAGTTTTCTATAGGCTCTGATAATAACATCTGTACATACGCCTTTATTGGAAGGTACATCTCCATTAGGGTAGCTTATTGAAAAATATTGAGGATCATAGATTACTTTTTGTTGGGTAAGCTCTAAAGCTGCCTCAGATAGATTTTTTGTTTCAGTTGTTGATTGGCAAAAACTGAAGTTTAAAAAAAGTATAATTATTATGAACACTAATTTTTTCATAAATGTTTTTTTAGATTCCTCATATCCGTTCGGAATGACAGGAAATCGTCATTGCGAAGCATCCCGAGCATTTGGGATTGCTTTAGCAATCTTTCAAATTAAAAAATAAAAGATTGCTTCGTCATTTTATTCCTCACAATGACGGTTAATCTACTTTAACCCTTACACCTTCACTATGGCTACTAAACTCAGGGGCATACATACTTTGGATGGTGGTAATACCATTGCTAAAATCTCCTTTATTGTTAACCCTCAGGTTGTATTCAAATATATACACACCTTTGGGCAGATAATCAAAAAAGAAATTGGTAGCTGCATCTTTGGTGCTTTCGTAGTAACCCAATCCGTCTTGCCATTTGTATTGCGATAGCACATTTACAGGTTCAAAACCGGCAGCACGCATATCTTTCATGTGTACAAATTCCATAGCTCTATCCACTTTTAATTCAATGCGAACACGTACCAGATCGCCTAATTTTAACGATGTTTTATCATTAATTTCAAAGAGTTCTTCGCCTTTGTCGGTATTCTTTTTAAGGAATAGTTTCTTCTTTAATTTCAGCGGTGTTTCTGCAGGCGTTATTTTATCTAGATCCTCAAAATATTGCCAGTACATAGCTCCCCATGCAATTCCTTCTGATTGCTTTTTTAGAGTGACCGAAGCCATTTCCGGTTGTATTTCCGCACCTTTCCATGAAGTTTTAAAATATCCGGTTCCAGCTTCTATTTTGGTATCTTCCAACTGCATAGGGTCAATTTTTTTGTTTCCAATAGCTACATCCGCTAGCTCGGTAACTTCTAGCCAATCAGTTCCTTGTAATAACAAGGCATAGACTGCTTCTGCTGTAGCTTTGGTAGTTGGCCATTGATTGGTTTGCTTGTTTTTTAACAGCCATACTTTAAGATCATCGATAGTTTTGGTATCATTTTCTATTTCGCTAAAAACTTCAATCATCAATGCCTGTGTTTCAACAGGTGCTTGATACCAGAACCAACTTGCTGTGTTTTCTTTCCAATACATGCCCAATTCTTCATTGTTCACACTATTTTCCTTTAAAGATCTTGTAATCTTTTCAGCTAACAGACTATTACCATTTCTATGGGCGGTAAGTGCAATTAACCCTTTGGTATAGAGATTATTTTTCAGCCAAAATTGATAAGCTTGCTCGGTAAAATAGTCAACTGCTTTTTGGGCTTTGGCAGGAATTTTAACATCACCATAAAAACTACGCGTATATAAATAATGTATTTGTATATAACTGGTATGGTCTTGAGTCCAAAACTTAGCTTCTAGTTTAGTGCCTTCGGTTTTTGTTTTGGCACTTTCGCGGATACGCTTGGCCTGTTTTTCAAGCTCTTGATAATCATTAAGGATTTCGTTATCAAGGAAACTTACAGCATTTTGGATTATAGACTTCTCACGTCCGTTCGAAGTGACATTTAGTTTATTTAAATGCCCAAATCCGGTAGTAATGTGCTGTGTAATATAACGGTTAGGATAGTTGCTACCTTTAAACCAAGGGAAGCCTCCGTTGTTCATCTGTAACTGCTCCAGTTTTCGGATAGCAGAATTTAATTCGCTGTTCATTTTATTGAGATCGAACAACAGGGCAATTCGTTTTTTCTGTTCGGTCTCTGACTGGGCATTTCTAAGCCAAGGAGTTTCTTCTATAATCATAGATTTTAATTCTTCATTTTTCTCCAAATTGCTTAACAAAGCATCAGAAGATTTCCACTGATCAAATACCTCCTTAATTCTTGGGTTAGAATTCACAATATGGCTTGCCAAGGCATTGGCATAATATCTTGAGAAGGTCTGCTCGGCGCACTCATAGGGATATTCAATTAAATATGGTAATGCCTGCACAGCATACCATGCCGGATTGGAAGTTATCTCTAACGTTAAATTATGATTTTTTAATGTAGTTGAGGTATTGCTTTTTAGTTTGTCTAGCGTAAAAGTTTTGGTTTGCCCAGAGCGTAGCCACATAGGCAGTGTTTCGGTTACCAGCATA
>JAGQYU010000040.1:0-1471 GCA_020435885.1 Flavobacteriaceae bacterium | reverse complement strand
GATTAGAAAGTACGGGCAAAGCATTTTCTTCACCATCTGAAAAATCGCCGGCTTTGGCAACAATCCTGTATTTTACAGCTTGTACATCGTCTGGAATGGTGAGCGTCCAGTTTATATTGACATTTCCTTTAGCATCTACTGTAAAGTTTTTTTGATTGTTAGCATTGCCTAATTTAGCATCGATGGGTTTATTGGTCAAGGCATCGAATAATTGTAATTCACTTACACCATTCAATTGTTTATCAGATAAATTAGCAATTTTTGAAGCAAAAGTCAGTTGGTCTCCTTCCCTAAAAAAACGTGGTGGATTTGGCAATACCATCAGCTCTTTCTGTGTAACGGTTGAGAATCTTGTGGTAGCATACGAAAGCTCTTTAGTATGCGTCAGCAATTGTAAATTCCACTTAGTTAAACTTTCCGGAGTGGTAAAAGTAAAGCTTACATTGCCTTTTTCATCCGTAGTTAAATGTGGATAGAAAAAAGCAGTTTCCTGTAAATTTTTACGAGCAACGATGCCTTGTAGATTCTCCTTTTTGGGAGTAGAACTTTCTTTAGGACTGCTAACCATAGCAAATGGAATTCCTTCTTCAGCTTCCTCAACAATTTTTTCATCAGCAATAACTTGCACATCAGAAGCTTTGCCTCTTATTTTTAAATTTGAAGCTTTTGGGTTAGCATAGCCCACAGTAACAACTTCTTCTAATTCCCCATCTTCATATTCCAATTCATAATAATTTCCAAAGCTAAACTCAAACCAATTTAATTGGTCATAACCTTGTTGTTTATAAGATAGTTGCGAATATTTTCCGTAGTAGGTAAAATTATCATTCCCAAAGCTATGGTTGGCATTTGCCCTGTTATAGCTGTAATTGTAAGGATGATAAATTGGGTTAAAGCTCCAGTAATGACCTCTAAACTGATCTAAAGAAGCATCATACATACTTGCCAGTAATTCGGCTGCCACTTTATCCCCTTTAGGGCCTTTTATGGTAAAACTCCACGTTTCCTCTTGCCCGGGTTGTAGTTTATCTCTAAACGTATTGGTTTCAACAGTTAGCTCTTTGCTGGGGTAAGGAACTTTTACCAATAATCTGCCGGAGTTAAATTCATTGTTATTTACATAATAATAGTTTATGGAAAAACCACCTAGATCTTTTTCATTAACCGGAATATTGATGGTTTGTATATCATCTGATAAATGAATAATATGCGTATCTTTTTTATCATCTTTTTCAATGGTTAATACCACAGAAATATCTTTGGATGCAGAACCAAGAGAAATTTTTGCGGTTTCACCAATAGTATAAGAATCTTTATCAGTTTTTATGCTAAATAGCTCATTATCAGCTAATTTTTTGTCAGATTCGCTGAAAACAGTTATGTATTTTTCATCTTTTACCAATTGACCGTTCTTATCTTTACTCTCAAAAAGGATGATGTAATTACCCGATGTCCATTTGGAAATATTTTT
>JAGQYU010000272.1 GCA_020435885.1 Flavobacteriaceae bacterium | reverse complement strand
GTAGGAGCCGGGCTTTCTATTTGTGGCCTGCTTATGCAAACACTATTTAGAAACCCTTTGGCAGGACCTTTTGTATTGGGTATTAGCTCCGGAGCCAGTTTGGGAGTAGCCATATTAGTATTGGGTCTCTCTTTTATTGGCGGAAATATACTTATAGGCACTACCTCCAATCTGGCATTGGTAACAGCTGCCAGCATTGGTGCTCTTTTTGTATTGTCTGCAGTAATGTTGGTTTCCCGAAAGGTAAAAAATACCATGTCAATCCTTATTATTGGCTTGATGTTTGGAAGTTTTACAGCAGCAATCATCAGTGTATTGGCTTATTTCAGCAATGCTGAGAGCCTACAACAGTATATTTTTTGGACATTCGGTAGTCTTGGCAATTTAGGTTGGGATGAACTTTTTATATTGGTTGCCATTTTTATTATTTGCATCATCCCCTTAATAACTATTATAAAACCGTTGAACAGCTTATTACTTGGCGAAAATTATGCAGTAAGTTTAGGCGTTAACATCAAAAAGACTCGCAACTCAATACTCATAACTACCGGGGTTTTAACAGGTGTTATTACTGCTTTTTCTGGGCCCATTGCTTTTGTAGGCTTAGCAGTGCCACATTTAACCAAAATCATATTCAAGACAGCTAATCATGGTGTTTTGCTACCAGCTGTAGGAATTTTAGGGGCTATCATCATGTTAATAAGTGATACCATTGCCCAATTACCAAATTTAGAATACACACTGCCTATCAATGCAGTTACATCATTGTTTGGAGCGCCGATTGTTATATGGCTTCTGATTAGAAAACGTAAAGTATATTATTGATTTTGAATAAAATAGCTGAAAATATCATTTATACTAAAGATCTAACCATCGGTTACAGAACAAAAAACAGAATTTCTGTAATTGCCGAAAATATCAATCTTTCCGTACAAAAAGGAAACATGATATGCATTTTAGGGAAAAACGGTATTGGAAAATCTACTTTACTGAGAACACTAAGCAAAGTTCAACCGAAATTAAAAGGAGAAATTTATATTAATAATCAATCAATTGAATCAATTTCCATTACTGAGCTTTCAAAAATGATGAGCTTGGTACTGACTGAAAAGATACCTGAAAGTAACCTGAAAGTATATGATCTCATCGCATTGGGAAGACAACCTTACACAAATTGGATAGGAAAACTAACCGATGATGATATCAATCAAATTGAGAAAGCTATTAAGCAAACTCAGGTTGAAGATCTGCTTTCAAAAAATCATTATGAGTTAAGTGATGGTCAATACCAAAAAGTAATGATAACCAGGTCATTATCACAAAATACCGAAATAATAACTTTAGATGAGCCAACAGCTCATTTAGATATCTTAAACAAGGTAGAAATCTTTAAACTTTTAAAGAAATTAAGTGCAGAGCTCCATAAAACATTGCTAATTTCAACACACGAAATACAGTTGGCAATTCAATTAGCCGATGAGCTATGGTTAATGACCGATGATAAAATAATTTGTGGCAGCCCCAAAGAATTGATTGACAATGGTAGTATTTCCAACCTATTTGAATCTGAACATATCAAATTTGATGCAAATTCAAAACAATTTATAATTAATGAATATTAATTTTCTATTTTTGAAAAAAGACAAATCATGAAACATATCCTTTTAGCACTCTCTTTAATAGTTCTAATTTCTTGCGGCACATCCAAATCCGGATCGCAAAATGGAACAACTTCCGCCAACGGAGAAAACTTCAATCCGATCAAAACAAATCCCACAGAATATAATGTAAAAGATGCGGAGGATTTAAAATACATGAAGGATTATGCTAAAGAATATGCCGAAAGTATTACTGAAGATAAATTAAAAAGAATGCTGTATACATTGGCATCTGATGATTATGAAGGCCGAAAAACAGGAGAAAAAGGCCAAAAAATGGCTGCTGAGTTCATTGTTGATTTTTATACAAAATTAGGTATCCCTCCGGCTGATACTACTTACTTGCAACACATTCCGGTAGACTATTTTAAAGGAAGATCTAAAAATGATTCTGAAAATGTGGTAGCTTTTATAAAAGGCTTTGAAAAACCTGAGGAATATGTAATTATATCAGCACATTATGATCATATTGGCGTAAAAGGTGAAGAAATCAATAATGGCGCTGATGATGACGGTTCTGGCACAACTGCTGTAATGCAAATAGCACAAGCATTTAAAAAAGCCACCGATGCAGGAATGGCACCTAAAAGATCTATCGTTTTTTTACATGTAACCGGTGAAGAAGTTGGCTTGTTCGGCTCAAAATATTATACAGAGCACCCTATCTTTCCTTTAGATAATACTGTTGCTAATCTTAATATAGATATGATTGGTAGATATGATGAAAAACATGCCGAAAATCCTGAATTTGTTTACTTGATCGGCTCTGACAAACTAAGTACCGAACTGCATGAGCTTTCTGAAGCTACCAATAAAAAATATACAAATCTGGAATTAGACTATACTTATAATGATGAAAATGACCCTAACAGATTCTACTACAGGTCAGATCATTATAACTTTGCAAAAAACAACATTCCTATCATATTTTATTTTAACGGAGTACATGAAGATTATCATAAACCTACCGATACTCCTGATAAGATTAATTATGATCTGTTACAAAAAAGAGCGCAACTGGTTTTTTATACCGCTTGGGAAATTGCTAACCGTGAAAACAGATTGACAGTAGATAAAAAGTAATTGTACGCAATTGTAGACATAGAAACTACCGGAGGAAGGTATAATGAAGAAGGTATCACGGAAATTGCTATAATCAAATACGATGGCCATCAAGTGGTCGATACTTTTGTAAGCCTTCTGAATCCTGAAAGGAATATTCAACCTTTTGTGGTTAACCTTACGGGAATCAACAATGAAATGCTACGCAACGCACCTAAATTCTATGAAGTTGCCAAACGGATTATAGAAATCACTACCGATTGTACTATCGTGGCACACAATGCCAATTTTGATTACAGAATCCTTAGAACGGAGTTCAAGCGTTTAGGTTTTGACTATACAAAAGAAACGCTTTGTACTGTAGAACTCAGTAAAAAACTTATCCCTGGGCTTGAGTCTTATAAGTTAGGTAAATTATGTCGTTCACTTGGAATCCCTGTTACAGATAGGCACAGAGCTAATGGAGATGCCATTGCTACCACAAAATTGTTTAAGCTGTTACTTGATAAAGATCTACAAAAAACTATTGTAAAAAATCATGTTCGCCATGAACCAAAAATTCAATTAGATACCAAACTCTTAAACATTTTAGAAGAACTACCAACCTCTACGGGTGTTTATTACATGCACAAAGAAGATGGTGAGATCATTTATATTGGTAAAAGCAAAAACATCAAAAAAAGAGTTAATCAACACTTTACAAGTAGTAGCCCAAAGTCTAAGAAGATACAATCATTGGTAGTTGCTGTAACTTATGAAATTACTGGAAGTGAGCTTGTAGCACTCCTTAAAGAAAGTAATGAAATAAAGAAAAATAAACCTGTTTTTAATAGAGCGCAACGGCGAACTATTTATACACATGCCTTGTATAGTTTTATTGATGAAAATGGCTATATAAACCTTAAAATTGACAAGGCTGATGGCCGCAAAAACCCAATAACCACTTTTGGTAACAGACCTAGTGCTAAAAGTTTTCTTTTCAGCTCAGTAGAAAAATTTGAGCTTTGCCAAAAGCTCACCGGATTGTATCATACAAAACAAAGCTGTTTTAACTATACTATCCAACAATGTAAAGGTGCTTGTATTAAAAAAGAATCAACGCAAGAGTACAATGATCGTGTTAATAAGTTGATTGAACATAACAGCTTTCAAGACAAAAGCCTTTTAATTATTGACAGAGGAAGAGAAGTTAATGAAAATAGTGTTGTTTTGATAGAGAACGGACTTTTTAAAGGTGTCGGATTTTTCGATCTTAACTATCAGATAAATCATATTGATGTGCTGCAATCACTTATCACTCCCATGGAAAACAACAGAGATATCCAACACATCATTAAAAGCTATTTAAGAAGCAAAAGGGTTAAAAAAGTAATAAACCTTACAACATAATCAAAGATCATTTTTTAGTATTTTTGGTTAAAATAAAAGTATTTTGAATACCAAACCCAACAAATCAAGTAATTGGCAAACACGTCTTCATGAAATTATTTATGAAGCAGATACACGTGAGGGCAAGTTATTCGATATCATCCTGCTTATTGCAATTGTAGCCAGTATCGTTTTAGTGATGCTAGAAAGTGTAAAAAGTATTGATGAAAATTACCATAATTTTTTGAACATTTCTGAATGGGTTATAACCATTTTATTTACAATTGAATATATAGCCAGAATAATTTCCGTAAAAAAACCAGCCAACTATATTTTCAGTTTTTATGGATTAGTTGATCTGCTTGCTACCATACCAAAATACATTTCCTTAGCTTTTGCCGGAACCCATGCATTGGTTGCATTGCGAGCATTGCGTTTGCTTAGAATTTTCAGGATATTGAAACTGGCTCGTTATTTAGGAGAGTCAAACAGATTAGTAAATGCTCTAAAAGCGAGTAAGGCAAAGATTTTTGTTTTTCTTTTTGCTGTTATTGTTATAGCTATTATTCTAGGAACCATTATGTATTTGGTTGAAGGAGAGGAAAATGGCTTTACCAATATTCCAAAAAGTGTATATTGGTGTATCGTTACGCTAACAACAGTTGGTTTTGGTGATATTGCCCCTCAAACTCCACTAGGACAATTTATTGCCTCTTTGATTATGATCCTTGGATATGGCATCATTGCTGTTCCCACAGGAATTGTAAGTGCCGAATATACCAAAGCAAAAAAAGTGGATACAAATACACAAAGCTGTCCAAATTGTGGTGCAGAACGCCATAGAAATGATGCAGAACATTGTTACAAATGTGGCTATAAACTCCATGAATGAAGAACTATCTGATAACTATTATTGGCCCTACTGCCATTGGCAAAACGGCTTTAAGTATTAAAATTGCCAAACATTTCAATACTGAGATCATTTCATCAGATTC
>JAGQYU010000271.1 GCA_020435885.1 Flavobacteriaceae bacterium | reverse complement strand
TTTATAAAAAAGCTAAATAATATTTTTTCTCTAATTTTACTTAAATCATATCGAAAAACTATGAAAAATATACCAAGTTTAGACCTATCAGACTTTGTTTCTAATAACCCAAAAAGAAAACAACAATTTGTTAATGAAATTGGCAAAGCCTATGAAGAAATAGGTTTTGTAGCATTGAAAGGCCATTTTTTGAGTGATGAATTGGTTGATAAATTATACTCCGAAATAAAAAAATTCTTTAACCTTCCGTTAGAAACTAAACAATCCTACGAAATAGAAGGTATTGGTGGCCAACGCGGCTATGTCTCTTTCGGAAAAGAGAGTGCTAAAGGCAAAAAGGAAGGTGACCTAAAAGAATTTTGGCATTTTGGCCAATATGTAGAAAATGACCCAAAACTAGAGGCTGAATATCCTAAAAATGTAACAGTAAAAGAATTGCCACAGTTCAATTCCGTTGGAAAAGAAACTTATAAAATGTTAGAAAAAACGGGCATTTATGTACTAAGAGCCTTGGCATTGCACTTAGGATTAGATGAGTTCTACTTTGATAACTACATAAAAAACGGCAACAGTATATTACGCCCTATTCACTATCCTCCTATAAAGGAAGAGCCTAAAAATGCTGTAAGAGCTGCAGCTCACGGCGACATTAATTTGATTACCTTATTGATGGGAGCCCACGGCAAAGGATTGCAGGTGCAAAATCATAAAGGCGAATGGCTAGATGCCATTGCTGAACCTGATGAACTGATGATAAACGTGGGCGATATGCTTTCTAGGCATTCTAACAATAAATTAAAATCTACCATTCATCAAGTAGTCAATCCGCCAAGGGAATTATGGGGCACTTCAAGATATTCTATTCCATTCTTTATGCACCCTATAAGTGAAATGCCGCTCAATTGTTTAGAAAACTGTATTGATGATGAGCATCCTAAACTGTATGAAGACATTACCGCAGGCGAATTTTTAAATGAACGATTGATAGAACTTGGGTTAATTAAAAAATAATGGATTTACAAGACCAGTTAAAAAAACTTTTTCCGGATCATATGCAGGAAGAAACTGAATCTGTTGAAGAAGAAAATTCCATTTGGCTTCAAGATGAGCCGCTTATCTGTAAATACGAAAAACGCAAAGGTAAACCCACTACCATCATTGAAGGTTACACAGGGGCAGATGAAGATTTTAAACTGCTGGCCAAAGAGTTGAAAACTAAATTAAGCGTTGGTGGCAGTTTTAAAGACGATACCATTATTATTCAAGGTGATTATAGAGATAAAATAATGGCCATCCTTAAAGAAAAAGGCTTCAAAGTAAAACGTGTTGGCGGATAATAAATAGTTAAAAAAGATAAATTACATGTTAAAAATAGCACCTTCTGAACTGATTTTAAACCCCGATGGCAGTGTGTACCATCTTAATTTAAAACCAGAACATATAGCAGATACCATCATTTTTGTAGGAGACCAAAATAGGGTTCCTAAAGTGGCTTCTTATTTCGAAAAAATTGTGTACGATACCCAAAAAAGAGAGTTTAGAACTATTACAGGCTTCTTTAAAGGGAAGAAAATATCAGTTATCTCTACCGGTATTGGCCCTGATAATATTGATATTGCAATGAATGAGTTGGATGCGTTGGTAAACATAGACCTCCAAACTAGAACCGTAAAAGAAAAACACACTCAGCTAGACATTGTAAGAATAGGTACTTCCGGCTCTTTACAAAACTATATTCCTGTGGATAGTTTTGTGTTGGCAAAATACGGATTGGGCTTTGATGGCATGCTACATTCCTATGACTGTGAGCACATCCTTGAAAAAGATATTGAAGATGCTTTTATTGAGCATACAGATTGGAGCATTAGAAAATCAAGACCTTATGCAGTAAAAGGAAGCGGAAAG
This sequence comes from Flavobacteriaceae bacterium, assembly GCA_020435885.1. Taxonomy (GTDB): domain Bacteria; phylum Bacteroidota; class Bacteroidia; order Flavobacteriales; family Flavobacteriaceae; genus Aureibaculum. The sequence goes on along the minus strand of JAGQYU010000271.1, from coordinate 4,869 downwards.
CTACAACAAAAACTTTCAGGAGACAATGTCTATGAAGGGGTTACTGCAACTGCCGTTGGATTTTATGGCCCACAGGGCAGGGTACTGCGTCTGAAACTTCAAGACCCTGATCTAAATCGCAAAATAGATAATTTTGAATACAAAGGTATACGGGTTACAAATTTAGAAATGGAAACCTCAGCTATTTACGGTTTGGCAAAACTATTGGGGCATGAAGCGCTTTCTATGAATGCCATTATTGCCAACAGAGCTAATGGTACCTTTAGCGAAAATCCTTATATGCCTGTTGAAGAACTCATAAAATATACACTAAACAAATTGATACAATAAAATGAAGTCATTTACTATAGGCGGAGTTCCTGAACATTTTAACCTACCATGGCATTTGGCTATAGAAAATGAAGTTTTTATAAATAATGGAATTGACCTTACATGGCAAGATTTTCCTGAAGGAACCGGAGCTATGTGTACAGCACTCAGAGAAGGCTCTATTGATATTTCCATCATTCTAACAGAAGGTATCATAAAAGATATTATTGCCGGAAATCCATCAAAAATTGTAAAAGTATTTGTAAAATCTCCATTGCTATGGGGAATCCATGTAAATGCAGAATCAAAATTCAAAACCGTTAAAGATTTAGAAAATACTAAAGCCGCAATTAGCAGATATGGTTCAGGTTCACATTTAATGGCCATAGTAAATGCACAAAAAAATGGCTTTATTACAGATGATTTACAATATGAAGTGGTTGACAATCTCCATGGTGCCATTGATGCCTTATCCAATGGAAGTGCCGATTACTTTATGTGGGAGCATTTTACCACGAAACCTATTGTAGATACTGGTATTTTTAGAAGAATTGGTGATATAGAAACCCCTTGGCCGTGCTTTGTAATAGCTGTACGAAATGAAGTGCTGGAAAATGATATCGAATCCATAAAAACTATCATTAAACTTATAAATGAGCAATTAATTTACTTCAAAGAGCCAAAAAATAAATTTGAAATTATAAAAATGGTTACTGATAGGTATAGCCTTGATTTTGAAGATGTTGAGAAGTGGATTTCTATAACTAAATGGAGTCAAAAAAAGACCGTTTCAAGAAAATTAATCAATAACATTCAAAATAAATTGAAGTCCTTCGGCGTTATAGACCATGAAATACAAGCAGATCAACTGATCAAAAATGTATTTTAATCAACCATAGAAGACCTTAAGCAATCAACAACAAACCAATCTAAAAACCGCCTTTAAAGGCGGTTTTTCTATTTACTCTTTAGTTTATTGATCCAAATTATAGTGCCTGTAATAGGCAAACTTGTAGCAATTAGACATGCTAAAAAATAGATAATCTTTGAAGTTAATCCATAAACCTCTCCAGTATGTATAGGTCGGATCAAAGATGCTACTTTTTCATTAAAAGGTTTATCAGCAAAATAATCTACAGCCAAAACAACTCCTGAAGTACTTAGGTACAATCTGTCTGAAGTTACCGGGGACCAATTGCTTTTATTATATTTTCTGAAACTAAAATAATTGTCCTTTTTATTGGGTAAACTCACCATTAACTCACCTTCATAATCTAGTTTTTCATTTGCTAATGCAACAGCTTCATCAATAGAAATAATATTATTTTGGTTATCTTTTTCAATTGACAATTCCGGATTTGACCTATCAAAAATCTTTACCCCTATCAGGTTTCCTAATCCTTCTCTATAACCCTCAAAAGACCAACACAAACCGGTTATCCCCATAATTAAAATAATGATGGATGCATAAAATCCCAATGTGTTATGCAAATCATGATTGATGCGTTTCCAATTGGCTTTAGTTTTGATTTTAAACCCCTGCTTAAAATTTTTCCACTTCATTTTTTTGGGAAACCAAAGTATGATTCCTGAGATAGACAGCAGCAAAAATATAATGGTAGCAATTCCTACAATGGGGCGGCCTATCTTCATATCAAGCAGTAACCATCTGTGGAGTTTGAACATGGTCAGTAAAAAAGCATCTGCTCCTGTTTCGCTTACACTTTTAACCTTTGAAGTGTACGGATTTACCAATACTGTAGTACCTCTACGTTGCTTTTCATCTTTTTTTACAGTAAACTCATAAGGAGCTTGTTCTGAATCAGGAATTTTTAGCCCAGTTACATATCCTACATTTTTGGCTTCTAATGTTTCTATCAGACTGGTTATTGTTTCTTTTTGACCCACAGGCTCAACTACTATATTGTCTGAAAAAAAATCTTTTATTTCATGTTCAAAAGTTAATATTGTTCCACTTAAGCATACCAAAAACAAAATAATTCCGCTAATTAAACCTAACCATAAATGGATGTCGTTTATTAATTTTCTGAAAGTGTAAGGCTTTTTTTTCATGAACTATAACTTTAAAAGTAGCCCTTGAGCCCAAAAGGACAATTCATTTAGGCTCAAGAACTACAATAGATTTTAAAACTTATAACTTAATACAGCTGCAAAATTTCGTGGATCAGTTTGGTTGATATAACTGGTTCTATACGCATTGTAACCAATCTCATCAAACAGGTTGTTTATTATAAATCTAAAGTTCCAATGCTCATTTAACTGATAAGCTGCTTGTGCATTCACTAATGTATAGGCTTCAACATCAAAAGGTTTTTGATTTGGAACAATACCTTCGTGTGTTACTGCTCCTACACTCCAATCATTTATAGGGCGTTTCCCTGTGTAATATACCCCTGCTCCCAACGAAAGTCCTTCCAATTTCTGTTTAAAATTGTAATTTACATATGAGTTAAAAGTATGCTTTGGTGTGTTTAAAGGTGCTGAACCATAAACATAAGAAGTGTGTTCTTTATATTGAGCATCGATATAAGAATAACCCGTAATGACTTCCAAATTATCTAAAATGCGTCCACTAAGTTCTACTTCAACTCCTTTACGTTCATCATTCCCTCCTTTTTGATAGTAGCCTGTTGCAACCCAGTTTTCATCATAAACCGGCAGGTTTATATTTTTATTATTGATTTTAAAGTAGGTCAAATTAAAACGTAATCTACTATTAAGCCAATTGGTTTTAATGCCAGTTTCGAACTGATCGAAACGTTCATTACCCAACTCTTTTCCATTAATATCTAAGCGGGTAGCCGTTCTTGGGTAGGAACTATTGGTATAAGATGCAAATACATTAATATTTTCCCATGGAGTGATGATAAAACCTCCCAGAGGATTAAAAGCATCACTCTCTGTAGTTTCTACTGCAGCAATAGTTTGTGTTTTACTATAACGTAAGCCTAAAAAGGTTTTTAACCATTTGTTGAATGTAATAACATCCTGCGCCACAAAACCAATTGCCTTAGATTTTGCCCCGGCTATCGAAGCACTTGATAAAGAAATATTTGCTGGCAACTTATGTACATTGGTAGTATAAACATCTATTGTATCAACAGTCGTAACACTTTGCGATGAAGTACTGTAATTTGTGGTACGATAATCAAAGCCTAATTGGATGGTATGTGTTATGTTTCCAGTTTTTAAATCATCACCTATTAAATCGAATTGCAATACGCTATTTTTATCACTTCGTGTGGATACAGAATACCCTCTTTTGCGCTGATTGTATATTGGGTTTCCATCAATATCTTCTACAACACTTCCTAAGCTGGCCCCTTTATCATCCAAATCTAAATTGGAATTATAAAATGCACCTTTTACACTTAATTTATCCGTTAATTTTCTGTCAAATCGAATAGAATATGTAGTGTTTGTAGTTAACGATTTATCATTGGCATAGCCTAAAAATTGATCATACGGCAAATCATAAATCAAATTCACATCATTTTCTCCAAGATTGATGGTGCCTAAATCTGGAGTGCGGCTATCTTCAAAATGATCCATCTCAAAAGTAAATGTGGTCTTATCATCTGCTTTCCATTCAAAGGAAGGATTGATATAAAATCGATCACTCGATACCAAATCTCTAAAGCTATCTGCTCTTTCTAATGCACCATTTATTCTGAATGCAACGTTATCAGCTTGAGCTAATGGGCCGTAAAAATCAAAAGTAGCTCTGGCTTGTCCAAAACTTCCTGCACGTAAAGATGCATTGCCTCCAAACACATATTTTGGAGTTTTAGTAACTAAATTAATAACGCCTCCCGGGCTACCAAGATCTGTAGCAACTCCTTGTGTAATAGATGCCGCCCCTTTTAATACTTGGATATTATCAACACCCTGCATATCTGTTAAAACACCTACACCCCTAAAATCTGAGTGTACACGCACTCCATTTTTCAGGATAGGAATCCCTCTAAATCCACGGGAAGACATACTTTCTCTTTTATTTCCATACGTTGCAAAAGTGTAGACTCCCGGTACATTTTTAGTAGCCTCAGAAATGGTCAAGTTACCCTGTTGTTCAATTAACTTATCAGAAATTATTGATATACTTTGTATCTGCTCATAAGGAGCTAATGGTAATCTGGTTAAGGCTTCAATTTTATCTGGATGTTTAAAACGGCTTCCAAAAACTTCTACTTCTTCCAGTTCAGTATTTGGAAATAGCTGAAAAGTAAGGATTAGCGTTTCGTCTTGATTCAACGTTACAGTTTTAGAAATAGGATGGTAACCTACAAATGAAACTCTTACAGTATATACGCTTGATTTAAGGTTTTCAAATAGAAAATATCCGTTTTCATCCGAAACAGTGCCAACTGTTGAGTTCACTAATGCAATAGAAGCACCTTGTATTTTTTCATTTTCATTATTGATGATATATCCTTCAATTTTAGATTGAGAAAATGTAAACTGCATTAAAAAAATGAGCAGGGAAGTAATTTTATATGACATGATTTCTATTTTTATTTAGATTAATTATAAATAACT
>JAGQYU010000270.1:358-2128 GCA_020435885.1 Flavobacteriaceae bacterium | reverse complement strand
AGAAATTCTGTTAAACAATTTGCCATTGATTATGATCTGAGCTTTTACAGCCCCAAAGAAAAGAAAGGGCTTCTTAGAACATTAATGATAAGGACCAGCTCTATTGGAGAAATCATGGTTGTAATACAGTTCTTTAGCAATGATAAAACCAAACGAGAGTTATTGTTAATTTACCTTAAAAACAAATTTCCACAAATAACATCATTGCAATATATCATTAACGAAAAGGCTAATGACACCATCTACGACCAAAACATTATCCTTTTTAATGGTAGAGATCATATTTTTGAAGAAATGGAAGGGTTGCAATTTAAGATCAATGCAAAATCATTCTATCAAACCAATTCTGAACAAGCATATGAATTGTATAAAATTACCAGAGATTTTGCTTCTTTAACTGGCAACGAGCTAGTTTACGATCTATATACCGGTACCGGAACCATTGCTCAGTTTATTGCTAAGAGAGCAAAAAAAGTCGTTGGCATTGAAAGTGTACCAGAAGCCATTGCAGATGCAAAAGAAAATGCTAAACTCAATCATATTAATAACGTTCGTTTTTTTGTGGGAGATATGGCTAGAATTTTTACTGACCAGTTCATTCATAAAAATGGAATACCAGACGTAATTATAACTGATCCGCCAAGAGACGGCATGCACAAAAATGTGGTTGAACAATTACTGAAAATCTCTCCAAAAAGAATTGTGTATGTTAGTTGCAATTCCGCCACACAGGCCAGAGACCTTTCTTTGTTAAGCAGTTCTTATAATATTGTTAAAACACAAGCCGTAGATATGTTTCCGCAAACACATCATGTAGAAAATGTTGTACTTTTGGAACTGAAAAACTAACACATGAAGAAAATTGTATTCTTTATACTGATATTGATAGCTTTTAACAGTTGTGAACGTGATGATATTTGCATAGATGAAATTACACCACGCCTTGTCATCAGATTTTATGATGTTGATGATGAAGCTTCTACCAAAGCCGTAACAGATATTGAAGTAAAAATTGATGGAAAAGATGATGGCTATACTGACGAAGACGAAACTATCCGTACATCAACTGACTCTATTGCTATTCCGTTACGAGTAGATCAACAACTTACCAAATACTATTTAACCATTAACCATAGTGATGAGAACGCTAAAAATACAGATATATTAACGGTAAACTACACTACCGAATCTGTTTTTGTAGGCAGATCTTGTGGGCATAAATCTATTTTCAATAACTCGCAATATGGGTTTGACGATGAATCACCTTCAGAGAATAATTGGATAAAAAGAATTGAAGTAGTAACTACAACCATAAATAATGAAGAACAGGCTCATATTAAAATATTCCATTAGTGCTTTTTTGGTATTGAGCAGTGTTGTTCTCTATGCACAGGAAAAAACTACTCAACAAACAGATAGTATCATCAAAAATAAGTATGGACTGCGTGTTGGTATAGATCTTTTTAACCCCACAGCCACTTTTTTTGAAAAAGACCGAAAAGGGTTGGAATTGGTTGGTGACTACAGAATTACCAAAAAATGGTATGCAGCGGCCGAGCTTGGCTATATGAATGTTGCCACTGAAGAAGATTTTTTCAGTTTTACAACCAATGGTTCTTACATAAAAGCCGGAGCCAATTACAATGCTTACCAAAACTGGTTGGATATGCAAAATGAAATATATGTAGGTTTTAGATATGGATTCAGTACGTTTAGTCAAACGCTCAACAGTTACACAATAAATAATAACCCATACTTGGATGATTTTGC
>JAGQYU010000270.1:0-231 GCA_020435885.1 Flavobacteriaceae bacterium | reverse complement strand
TCATCAAAACAACCTGATAATTTCAAAAATCTTTTTGTACCGGGCTTTAACAGGGTTTTTCTAAACAATTCCGGTTTTGGTTTTAATTATACCATTTCGTATTTAATTCCACTTTATAAAAAAGCTAAATAATATTTTTTCGCTAATTTTACTTAAATCATATCGAAAAACTATGAAAAATATACCAAGTGTAGACCTATCAGACTTTGTTTCTGATAACCCAAAAAGAAA
>JAGQYU010000269.1:1882-2678 GCA_020435885.1 Flavobacteriaceae bacterium | reverse complement strand
TCTTCCTTAAAACTTTTATACAGAGTATATCACATTGGATTGGATGCTGATAACTATTCTAAATTCAACAAATGTAACTATATGTTTCTGCCGCCTAACATTAAGAACATTGGCGTGCTGGATTCTAAAAGCATAGAAAAAGCCTATAAAATGGGTTATGAATATGCCAAAAAAGAGGAGAAAAAAATTGTAAAAGCTATGCTTTAGCTCTGCGTGCAATCCGCTCTTGAGGTAACAAACAGTTATAGACAAACTCATTTACAGGAGTTGGAATGCCTAACTCTTTGCCTTGTTTTACAATGTAACCGTTAAAATTTTCAAGCTCGCTGGGTTTGCCTTCCATAATATCTCGTTGCATGGATGCCGTAGTGTTATAATCGCAACCTTCTATCCAATCTAAGGCTACATTAATATCCTTTTCTGTAAGGGCTATTCCTTTGGTATTAGCTATTTGTACTATTTCTTTTCCATTTTTTTCTAAAAGACTTCTAATAGCTTTATCTCCTTTCAATTCTCCAAAAACAACCCGGGTTAGTGCGGCAATTCCGCTTACGGTAGCAATAAAAATAAATTTTCGCCAAATATCCAGATGGATATCATCAGCTATTCTGTTCTTAAATCCGGCATCATCAAAAATCTTTTTGACTTGTAAAATACGATCAGTTTTAGCATTATCATATTCGCCAAAAACTATTTCAGGTACAAAATCGAAATGATTAATAACTCCCGGCGCTTCCACTTTACTGACAACTTTGCATAATCCGGCCAACACATTATGATGAGGGAGAACTTCTCG
>JAGQYU010000269.1:0-1774 GCA_020435885.1 Flavobacteriaceae bacterium | reverse complement strand
GTAATCTGCCAAGACTTTACGCCAAGTAATATCAAATCGGCGTCTTTAATTTCTTCAATAGCATCTGTTGCATTTGGATAAACCGTAAAACTGCCATCAATGCTTTTTACTTGTAACCCACTCTTTTCAATAGCCTTTAAATGTTCTCCACGAGCAATAAATGTAATATCATAACCTGCATTTGCAATTTTTCCACCAAAAAAGCCGCCCACACCTCCTGTACCATACACTACTATTTTCATTTTATGTTTGTTTTGGGTTTAAATGTAAGTCATTCTTTCTAAAAAATCAGGAAAACTATGTTTCAACAATTTTTGTACTTTTAGGCAATTCAAATTTATATCTATGAAATTTTTATTTCCTCTCTTCACTGTTATATTATTGATGTTTTCAAGTTGTGATGAGCAACTAGAAGCTGACCTGATAGTTATAAACGCCAATATTTATACCGTCGACAGCACTTTTGCTAAAGCAGAAGCTTTTGCTATTAAAAATGGGAAGTTTATAGATGTTGGTTCTAAGGAAAAAATTGCAAATCTTTATAAAGCCAAAGAAACTATTGATGCCAAAGGCAAAACCGTAGTCCCCGGGCTGATAGACGCACACTGCCACTTTTACGGACTAGGCCTACAACAACAAAGAGTTGACCTTACCGGAACTAAAAGTTTTGATGAGGTTGTACAACGCATTGTAGATTTTCAAAAAGAAAAAAATGTAAGTTATATTACCGGAAGAGGCTGGGATCAAAACGATTGGGAAATAAAAGAATTCCCTACCAAAGAAAAGTTGGACTCACTTTTTCCTACTACTCCCATTGCCATTAACAGAATTGACGGACATGCATTGCTAGCCAACCAAGCAGCTATAGATTTAGCACAGGTTACCATTAACACACCTTTTTCAGGTGGAGAAATCATACAAAAAAATGGAAAACTTACAGGTATTTTTGTAGATAATCCTATGGAGTTAATCACATCTAAAATACCCGTTCCCAGCCTGCAAGAATCTACCCAAGCATTGAAAGATGCTGAAAAAATATGTTTTGACCTTGGCCTTACTACTGTTAATGATGCTGGGTTAGAACAATCAATCATAGAACTGATAGACAGTCTGCAAAAAACAAACGAGTTAAAAATACGTATTTATGCTATGGTTTCAGCTTCTGATGAAAATCTGGATCACTATATCCAAAAAGGCATCAGCAAAACTGATAGGCTTAATGTAAGGTCTTTCAAATTTTATAGTGATGGCGCTTTGGGATCAAGAGGAGCAGCCCTACGCCAACCTTACAGTGATATGCCCGGCCATTATGGAGCATTGGTAAGTGACTTTTCTACTATAAAAGAAGTGGCTAAACGTATTGCCGACTCCGAATTTCAAATGAATACCCATGCTATTGGCGATTCTGCCAATCATATCATCCTACAAACCTACAAGAACGTTTTACAAGGTAAAAAAGATCGTCGCTGGAAAGTGGAGCATGCACAAATAATTTCTCCTGAAGATTTTGATCTTTTTGATGATATAATCCCTTCCATTCAGCCAACTCATGCAACTTCTGATATGTATTGGGCTGAAGACAGACTTGGTGGAGAAAGAATAAAAGGTGCATACGCTTATAAGCAACTATTGGACAACTACGGAAAAGTGGCCTTAGGTACAGATTTTCCTGTAGAACAGGTTAGTCCGTTCTTAACTTTTTATGCTGCAGTTGCCAGAAAAGACCTGAATAATTATCCTAACGGAGGATTTCAAATGGAAAATGCGTTGAGCA
>JAGQYU010000039.1:23651-26357 GCA_020435885.1 Flavobacteriaceae bacterium | reverse complement strand
AGCTTAATATTATCCTTAAAGGTGATGTGGATGGTTCTGTAGAAGCATTGACAGATTCTCTACAAAAACTAAGTACTGAAGAAATACAAGTAAATATTATCCATAAAGGAGTAGGGGCTATTACAGAATCTGATGTGTTGTTAGCATCTGCTTCTGATGCTATTGTGTTGGGCTTTAATGTAAGGCCAGCAGGTAGTGCAAGAGCATTGGCAGAAAAAGAAGAGATAGATATTAGAAATTACTCAATTATCTATGATCTTATCAACGATGTAAAAGATGCTATGGAAGGTATGTTATCTCCTGAAATGAAAGAAGAAATAACAGGTAATGCCGAAATTAGAGAAACGTATAAGATATCTAAAGTGGGTACTATTGCAGGTTGTATGGTAACTGACGGTAAGATATTTAGAAACTCTAGGATCAGGATTATTAGAGATGGCGTAGTTATTTTTACCGGAGAGTTGGCATCGTTAAAACGATTTAAAGATGATGTTAAAGAAGTTTCTAAAGGCTACGATTGTGGTATACAGATAAAGAACTATAATGATATTGAAGTAAATGACATCATAGAAGCCTACCAAGAAGTAGCCGTTAAGAAGAAATTAAAGTAATAAAATTTGTCATTCTAAACAGGATGAAGAATTTTAAAAAGCCCAAACAATTTGTTTGGGCTTTTTTATTTACCTAACTTTTAGTTTGTTTGGTAACTAAAATTCTACGAACTTCGTTTAGCTTAAACATTGAGGACAAGACGAATAGCAAACAAAAAATCAGTAAATTTGATTTGGCATAAATTAAAATTGAACAAACATATGAAGGGGATATTGGCAACATTTTTCGTGTTGTTTTTCTTAAGCTGTTCAAATGAAAGCATGGATACAACAACTTCATCAGACTTAAATGGAAAGTGGATTGAAGTTAAAACAAAAACAGATACATTAATATTTAAGTCTTGGGAAAGTATAGAAACGATGACTTTAAATAGAGGTAAAGAAGTTAGGGACGGACAACTATTGCCTAAAAGTGGTTCTGGACCATATGAATACAAACTAGCAACTGGAAAAATATCACTTTACTGGATGTTGTCAAGTAGTTATAGCTTTAATGACTATAATTTTAAACGGACAGGAGACACTTTTGTCATTGGCAACTTTTATAACTCACCTTCCGGAACAACATTGACATTTAAAAAGATACAATAAATACAAATGCTGATTTGTTTGGGTTTTTATAACCAACTAATTTAGTTTGCTTCTTAACTAAAATTCTACGAACTTCGTTTATTCTCAAGAACTTGGAAATAAGTTGAATTGAAACTTCATCTATGTATAAACGTTATGCGTAATTACTCAAACCTCTGAAATAAATATAATATGGATGTAAAATTTGATTTGGTCAGAATTGGTAAAATTCGAAAAAACTGTACTTCCGAAAAGATTCTCAAACAGAATGTTGACGTATTGAGGAATAATATTCGATACTTACTAAAAAATGAAATATGTAGTAATAAAAATAATCAACTAGATATAACTATGATTATACCAGCAAAAGGATTTAATATTAAAATAAGAATACAAAATGTTAAAGATTTTCATCTTAGAAAGTTATTAAGGGAAAATTTTCCTAACACTATCTATAAAGGAAAACTTGATACAATTTTAGATAATATTGATAACCAAATATTTAAATAAGAATTTATAGATTATTGCTTCGATTTTTCTATGTAAAAACGACTATCAATAATCTGATGAGCGAGACCTTTTACTGACTTAGCCAAAACATGATGTAATTGTAGCAGAAATACACTAAAATGTATGTAACAATAATTTAATTAACTTCCAACATATTATTACTACTATCTATATCAGCCATCAATTTTGAAGGATCAATTTCTACACTTTTAATATTTTTTTCAGTTGTAAAAGTATAAGTTGGTTGTACCCATGGCCAGCTTTCTAAAACTTTTGCAGAAGTAGGTTTAGTGCCCAACATCATCCGTAATGGAATATACAAATCTTCTGAAGTTCCATCAGTATAAGTAACTCTTACATCCAAAGGCATAGGCATACTTCCCATATTTTCTAAAACAACAGTAGTATCAGTTATAGAACTTATGGCATAGTCAATAGTATTGGTGGTTTGTGTCCAATAATTTAAATACCAATCCAATTGTATACCGGAAACTTTTTCGGCAGTTCTTTTAAAATCATTGGGCGTAGGGTGTTTGAATTTAAAATCTTCAAAATATTTGGTAAGGGTTTTTGCCAAATTCTCTTCACCAATAATGTAGCCTAGCTGAGCCAAGAATATTTCTCCTTTGCTGTAAGCAGAGATACCGTATGCCATGTTGTATTTATATCTGTCAGCATATGTGGTTTGCGGCTCTTCCACACCACTTTTTACTAAATAATTGTAGCCTCTGTAGGCATCTTCAAAGGGATTTTTTTTGCCCTGCTGAAGAATGTCATTCATTGCTTTATCCGAAATGTATGAAGTAAACCCCTCATCCATCCATTCATGTTTAGCTTCGTTAGTTGCCAATAAGAACTGGAACCAGCTATGTGCAAATTCATGAGCAGTTGTACCTACTAAATTGCCAAATCTACCTTCACCATTAATCAGCGTACACATGGCATATTCCATACCGCCATCACCACCTTGAACTACCGAATATTGTTTGTAAGGGTACTGACCGATATTTTTATT